>DMAT01000281.1 GCA_003451635.1 Syntrophus sp. (in: bacteria)
TCTTCCACGAATTTCGGATTTTCGTAGGCTTTTTCCGTCACGTATTTTTCATCCACGCGCTTCAGTAGAGAATATACCTCACCACTGGCGGAATCTTCAATGATTTTTATCAGATCTTCGATCCAGAAGAATTTTTCGAAGCGGACTTTCACCGTGACGATGCTGCGCTGATTATGGGCCCCCATATTACTGATCTCCTTGGAACAGGGACAGACCGTCGTCACCGGCACAATTATGCCTACCTGAAAGTCTATGCCATCGTCATTGAGGGCGCCGCAAAACATGCATTTATACTCCATCAGGCTTTTTGCGCCTGTTACGGGCGCTGCTTTCTCAATGAAGTAAGGGAAGACGATCTCCATGTGGGCTGATTGGGCCTTGAGTTTCTGCCGCGTTTTTTCCAGGATCAGATGGAAGGTCTTGATGTTGATCTGACCTCTGAATTCATTGATGATTTCAATGAAGCGGCTCATATGGGCCCCCTTGAAATGATGGGGCAGGTTGACATACATGTTGATTGCGGCGTTCACCGCCTGGGTCCCCTGGGCGCGGTCGAGGACGATGATGGGGTACTTGATCCCCTTCACACCCACCTTGGTGATCTCAATGTTTCGATGATCCTTGAGGTTTTGTACGTCGATCATGCCGCGTATGACACCCGGGCGTTGTCCGATTCCCATACGGTCACTCTGGAAACCGTCAGGCCCATGTTCATGGTTTGTATTCTTTCCGCCAGGCGGTCAAAAATAAACTTCGCGACCCGCTCCGACGAGGGGTTTATGTCCTTGAAGAACTCGACTTCATTCAAATATTTATGATCAAGATGATCAAGAATCTCGTTGGTCCACTTTTTAAGATCCCGAAAATCAATGAGAATCTCCTCCCTGTTCAAGGTGTTGCCTGTCACTGTTACCTCGACGAGGAAATTGTGTCCATGAAGGTCTTCACACTTTCCGCCGATCTCCTTGAGGACATGGGCGGCGGAGAAAGATTTCTTGATTGTTACTTCGTACATGATTTGCGTCTTAAAGGTCTTCGCCTATTTGTGCTGGAGTTCTTTGTCCACCGCCATATTATCCCGGTGGATCACCTCGTCGTAGTCTTTATATCCCAAAACCTGTTGAATCCTGGAGGTCTTGAGTCCCATGATCTTACGAACCTCTTCCGCTCCATAGTTGGTGAGTCCTTTGGCGAGGATTTTTCCGCCGGTGTCTAAACAGAGGACGGGATCACCGACATGGAAATCCCCTTCTACATCAATGACGCCGGAAGGGAGGAGACTTTTCCCCTCTTCGATGAGGGCTTTTTTCGCGCCGTCATCCAGAGTCAGCTTTCCCCGGGACCTGAGAGTGAAGGCAATCCAGTATTTACGGCTGTTGAGATGTTCTTTCATAGGCAAAAAGAGGGTGCCCCGCTCTTTGCCGGCGCAGAGATCCCTGAGGACCCCCTTCTCCTTGCCCGCAGCGATGATATAGGGGATGCCGAAGGCCGTGACTTTCTTGGCGGCCAGGACTTTACTTTTCATGCCTCCCGAACCGACATCGGAGGTTTCATCCGTTGCGGCCTGCTCGATCACATCGGAGATCTCGCTGACGATAGGGATGACCTTGGCCTTCTTGGACCGGTTCGGATTACGGTCATAGAGGCCGTCGGTGTTGGTGAGGTTGATCAGGAGATGGGTTTCCGTGATATTGGCGATCATGGCGGCAAGCTGATCGTTGTCTCCGAATTTTATTTCATCGACGGCGACGGTATCATTTTCGTTGATGACGGGTATAACTCCCCATTCCATAAGAGTGGTCAGGGTGTTGCGGATATTGAGGAAGCGCTTCCGATCCGTGAGATCGCTCATGGTAAGGAGAATCTGGGCGACGTAGATGCCGTGCTTGCCAAAGGCGTTGGAATAGACGCGCATGAGCCGTCCCTGACCAATAGCGGCGGCGGCCTGTTTCTGGGGCATGCTCTTCAACGGACCGCTGATGCCCATCCGGTGTTTTCCCGAGGCGATAGCCCCGGAGGTGACGATGACGATGTGATATCCCTGTTTTTTAAGATCCACCATGTCATCGACAAGCTGTTCAATAATATTCAGATCAAGACCGTTATCTCCCGACAGGACGGCGCTGCCGATCTTGATCAGGACTTTTTTGACGTCCTTAAGGATTTCCTTTCTCGTCATCAGGCTTCCCTTCCCCTCTTTGCTCTTCCTCTGTCCGGGTGGTTCGCTCTAATTGCTTCGTGATCCGACCGAGTATTTCGTCGAGGCCTTCACCCGTAACTGCTGAAAAAGTTAGTACTTCTATTCCCTTTTCGCGAAAGATGTCAATGTCTTTTTTCATCCGCTCCCTGGTAACGGGCAAGTCGGTCTTGTTAATGGCAACAATCTGCGGTTTGTTCATCAAGGTGGTATTGAAGAGCCCCAGTTCACGGTTGATGGACTCATAGAGATCCCATGCTCCCTGATAATCTTCCCCTGAAATATCAAGTATATGAAGAAGAATTGATGTCCGTTCCACGTGTTTCAGGAATTGGACGCCCATGCCCGCGCCGGTGTGGGCCCCGGTGATCAGGCCGGGAATATCGGCGATGACGAAACCCTGGTTCTGCCCATATGCAACGACGCCAAGGTTGGGAACAAGGGTGGTAAACGGGTAATCGGCGATCTTGGGACGGGCCGCCGAAACCCGGGATATAAGTGTCGATTTCCCTACGTTGGGGCGGCCGATAATTCCTACATCAGCCAGTAGCTTAAGTTCGAGAATGATCCATCGCTCCTCGCCGGGCATGCCATCCTGGGCAAAGTGGGGGGCGCGATTTGTGGAAGACGTGAAATGGGCGTTGCCCTTGCCCCCGATGCCTCCCCTGGCGGCGATAAACCGCTGACCGTCCCGGGTAAGATCGGCGAGTATCGTCTGACTTTCGGCTTCTATGATGACGGTGCCGACGGGAATGCCGATTTCGATATCTTCCCCACTGCGGCCCGTCCGATTGTTCCCCTCGCCTTTTGCACCGTTAGGGGCCGAGTGGCGCGGACGGTATCTAAAGTCGAGGAGGGTGGCGAGATTATGGGAGGCGTAGAAGGTTATATCTCCCCCTTTGCCCCCGTCGCCGCCGTTTGGGCCCCCTCGGGGGACAAACTTTTCACGCCGGAAACTTACGCAACCGCGACCGCCATGGCCCGCCTGAATGAAGATTTTTGCTTCGTCGATAAATTTCATAAAAAAATAAAGGCGCTCATATCAAGCGCCTTTTGATGGTGATAGTCTTTATGCTATACCCGCTATGGGATGCTGTGTCCTCTTCAGGGCCGACGGCAACGTCTATGCCGCGTAGACACTCACTTTTTTTCGTGTTTTGTCGAGCCTTTCAAATTTGACGACGCCGTCAATCTTGGCGAAAATGGTGTAGTCCCTGCCGAGGCCGACGTTCTTGCCGGGGTGCACCTTTGTTCCGACCTGGCGGATGATAATTCCACCGGCGTTGATTGCCTGACCGCCGAAGACCTTCACCCCCCGACGCTGGGAGTTGCTGTCCCGGCCGTTCCGTGAACTTCCCTGTCCCTTTTTATGTGCCATGAATCGCTCCCCTTCCCTTTAAAATGAAATGTCCCGAATAACCATCCGGGTCAGCGGCTGGCGATGGCCGGTTTTTTTCTTGAAACCCTTCCGCCGTTTCATATGGAAGACGGCAATCTTCTCGGCCTTTGTCTGGGCTACGATTTCTCCCACCACCTTTGCCCCGCTT
Organism: Syntrophus sp. (in: bacteria); assembly: GCA_003451635.1. GTDB lineage: Bacteria > Desulfobacterota > Syntrophia > Syntrophales > UBA8958 > UBA8958. The sequence goes on from DMAT01000281.1 coordinate 3,745, forward strand.
ACCGTAGGGGTTCCGATGCGGATCGCCTCGTCCGTTGCGACCATAAGGACGTTGTCAAATACCACCGTATCTCCCTTGCTTCCTTCTAGTTTCTCTGTGGCAACCATGTCTCCCACGGAAACCCGATGCTGCTTTCCGCCTGTCTTTATCACTGCGTACATCGTTTCATCCTTGTTGAAAAATTTTGAACAGGTTATCTACTCGAAAAGGCATTTATTTGTCAACAAAAAAAGTTGCCCTCTTTATCACCCTGGTTTCGAGAGCCGTAGGAACATCCAGGCAAAGGGCATGGACAAGAATATCCTCGGCACGGACCGCGCCCTCATGGCTGAAACGGACATCCATTATGATCTCGCGGGTGGAACGATCGAAGGCAAGATAGGATACGAGGGGACGGATATCCCTGATCACCGTCCGGTCCTTGATGGTCTTCGTGATGCTAAATTGTGGGGCCTTTAAAAAAGTATCTATATGCTCTTCCAGATGAACCAGCCGCTCTTCGCCAAGGGTGCCCGGCAGGAGGGCCCGATATTGGAAACCACGGATCAATTCGGTCAGAGAGCGGGCGGCTTGGGGAAGCTCCACCATTTCAAACACCGTCATCCCCTCGGGAAGATAACAATTGATCCGTTCCCGCAGCGCTGCAATTGCCTCGGTTGGTTTGACAATCTGGATGTCGCAATATTCCCCCTCGCTTTCCAGTCCGACGGCGGCGGCGACGGCAAAA
>DMAT01000030.1 GCA_003451635.1 Syntrophus sp. (in: bacteria)
CCGACATCGGCATCGCCATGGGCATCTCCGGCACCGACGTAGCCAAGGAGGCTGCGGACGTCATCCTCACGGACGACAATTTCGCGACCATCGTCAGCGCCGTCGAAGAGGGCCGCGCCGTCTTCGCCAACATCAAGAAATTTACGACATACATCTTCACGAGCAACACGCCGGAGGCGGTGCCCTTCATCCTCTTCGCCCTAAGCGGCGGCCGCATCCCCCTGGCCTTGAACGTCATGCACATCCTGGCCGTGGACCTGGGCACAGACCTGATCCCGGCTCTCGGCCTGGGAGCGGAAAAAGCCGAGCCGGGACTCATGGACAGGCCGCCCCGAAGCCCGGATGAGCACGTCGTCACCCCCGGCCTGCTGGCACGGGCCTACCTGTTTCTGGGACCGCTGCAGAGCCTGGCGGTCATGATTGCATTCTATTTCCTTTACTGGACCAACGGGCATTGGGGCCAGTGGCTCGACCTCCCTTCCGCCGGACCGATTTACGAATCCGCCACGGCCATGGCCCTGGCCTGCGTCGTGACCACCCAGATCGGCAACCTCTTCGCCCAGCTCACAGAAAGAACATCTTCGTTCCAGGTCCCGGCCTTCGGGAACCACCTTCTGTGGTTCGGTGTGGCCAGCGAACTGGCGATTGTCGCCGCCATCGTCCATTGGCCCCCGGCCCAAAGGATGGTTGGGACAGGGCCGTTTCCATTATTCAATTGGGTGTTCCTGTTCGCCTGGGCGCCGCTCCTCCTGTTGGCCGACGAGGTCAGAAAATGCGTACTCCGTCGATTGGAGAAGACAGGATCGGGGGAGCCTCCGCATGAGGTAGGGCATTGCTGTCGGTTGCGGAACGATGGGCGCAGGGTTTGAAGTGGCCCTGCGTCGCAGGCGATGAGATCCGGCGGCGGGAACACCACAGATATTCGGGTCCGGTGTCCAGGCGCCGACAAGCCCAGGTGAGTTCCATGATACGGGCAGGCATACCGCGAAAGCGTGACCACAGGCACCTCCGAGATCGTCCATGCGATCCGGGTCATGACCCTCAAAGACAAGTCGAGGTGCCCATGGCAGTGATCCGGCAATAAAAGCAGAGGATGCTATTTCTTCAGAGACTTATTGAAGATGCGCTCCGTCTTTTCAGCCGCAGCCTCGGCCCGTTCGGCGGCTGCGTTGGCCTTGACCGCCGACTGCTCGGCGCTGTCCGCCGCCTTTTCAAGACGCACTCCCATCTCCTCAAGCCGCATGGCCGCCGCATCGGCTCTGGACGCAGCTACCTTGGCCTCATCGGCCGACTGTTTTGAACTTTCCAGGAGGGCCCGGTCCTCCTGGCTCAAAGTAGCACAACCTCCGAGTCCAACAAGCAAGAACAGTACGATTAAACAGCAGGACTTGGACAATTTGAGGTACATTCTCGGATCAGACATTTTCTCGTCCTCCTAATCGTTGAGAAGCCTGTTCAAATTAAAAGAATTGTACCAGCCATGTTCTTGGAATACCTGCGTGATGCGCATATTCACTCATGGAATTCTCATATTTTTCTGTAAAATGCACAAAGTGTTCCAGGATTACTTTGCGCTCCAGATTCAAAAGGTTAAGCTCAAACGCTTTCCGATTGCATCAAATTGAAATCACCGAGTTCATGCTGTCACCTATACCGCTATACTCGTAGCTGTCAGCCTGCGGATCATTACACCACGTCTGTCCATCAATGACATATTTGAATTGATACTGACGACCCGCTGACAAATCCATGCTACATTCAAAGCCGTGTTTATTTTGGGTCATAGGGGTTGCTTCGGTGTCCCAATCGTTAAAATCGCCCGCCAAGCATACCCGGCTGGCATTCACAGCGCTTTCACCGTCGAACTTGAAAGCGACCCGACAGACATCAGGCCTGGATTTGAGGTATTTTTTACTGACAGACATCTGGTACTCCTGCTCAAATTAAATTGATTTCTAATTGCGTCCATCATTCCTCTAAGGTTGTCCGACCTTGATCACGATTCGATTTTGATTTTCTGCCCCTTTTCCTTGGCCGATTTGGCCATGGAAATCGTCAGCACACCTTTGTCGAATTTGGCCCTGACCTGATCGGTCGTCACGGAACAAGGCAGGACAACTGACCGCTGAAAGCTGCCGTAACTTCGCTCGATACGGTGGTAATTGTCCTTCTTCTCCTCTTCCTCGAATTTTTTTTCGCCCCTGATGGACAGTATGTCCTCATCAACCGTGATCTCGACATCCTTGGACTCAAGGCCCGGCAACTCGGCCTTGACCACGATTTCAGAGTCGGATTCGCTGATGTCCAGCGCCGGATATCCCTGGTCCTTCAGAAACGGAAACGACGGGAAGGAGCCGAACGGCTCGCGCCAAAACTCCTCCATTATATCAGCAATACTTGCCGGACGTTTTGTCACCAGAGACTGCTTTCGAAGACTCGGTAGGAACTCCCGGAACATGATCCACCCCCTATGTTATATTGTTGCTCCCCGGCAAGGCAACCTGACATGAACAATCGTGACACCCGCCTGTGAACAGTCCAGGTCCACATCGCCCCCCATGGCCCGAGCCATGATCCGGGCCGAATACGTCCCAAGTCCTGTGCCACCCTTCTTGCCGTGGGTAGAGTATTTTTCGAAGAAGACATCCCGGAAACCGGCCGGCACCTCGCCGCCATTTCGAATGGTGATGTGACAGTCCTGAAACCGTTCGAGAGAAACGGTGACTTCGCCACCGTAGGGCGAAGCTTCAACGGCGTTCCGGACAAGGTTGGCCAGCAGGGAATAGCACAAGAGTTCCTCGCCCATGATCATGAACGGCTCATCCAGTGGCAAGGGCCATCCTTCGGCTTCAACGTCCAAGAATACATTGGTTGCAACCAAGAGGCAGTGCAGTTCGACCTTCACATTCCGCAGGATCTTAGCCAGGTCGACAGGCACGGGATTCGATTCATACCGGCCCTGCTCCATCATTGCCAGACGCAGGGACAGATGAATCATCCCATGCATTCTTTGTCCCGCAGCGATGATCACGTTCAGTACTTCCCTCTGTTCCGGCGTCAGGTTCGGCTCATCCTGGAGCAGCTGCGACAGACTGATCATGGAATTGAGGGGGGTCAGCAGATTGTGCCTGGAAATACGGTCAGCCTCTTCCACACTCACAGACGTTGACCGAACGCCGCCATCCTGAACCCCGGCATCCTGGAAAACCCTGTGAAACACGGGCGGCAGCCCCCTGTACTGTCTGGCCGGCTTGAACATATCGAACCTCTCGGCAAAGCATGCCCGCCAGACCGCATGGAGAATCCACAAGGCGACAAGCGCGCAAAACTCTCATTGTGCAAAAAATAATGGAACTGTTGGGGATGGCAATATGGATAAAATGACGGTTAGATGACAGGGAAAAACTGTTATCCTGTCTTACCTTTTTGATCCTAAAGCGCACGGAGGAAGGCGGTCAGCGTTT
>DMAT01000041.1 GCA_003451635.1 Syntrophus sp. (in: bacteria)
GGACCCCGCCCGGCCGGTGCGTCCGATGCGATGTACGTAGTCTTCGGGGTCATGGGGCAACGTAAAGTTGATGACGTGATCCATCCCCTCGATGTGAATACCCCGGCCGGCTACATCTGTAGCGACCATGACCCGGATTTTTCCGCTCTTGAAATCATCAAGCCGATGAATCCGGCTGCGCTGGGGGATGTCGCCGGAAAGTTCGGAGCAGTTGATGCCGTAGCGGGTCAGCCGCTCGGATAGACGCCTGACCTCGTCTTTCCGGTTACAGAAGACCAGGACCCGCTCCAGGTTCTCTCTGGTAATGATGTTGAAGAGGAGGTCAAACTTTTGCTGCTCCGTCACAATGTAAACGATCTGATCCACCGTATCGACGGCTACCTGCTCCGGTGCGATTTCCACCGTTACCGGGTTGACCGTCCATTGGGAGGCGAGACGGGTAATTTCCCCGGTCAGGGTGGCGCTGAAAAGGAGGGTCTGGCGCTTTTCCCGGGGCGGGGTGCTGTGGATGATCATGCGGACGTCCGGGATAAAGCCCATATCAAGCATCCGGTCGGCCTCATCGATGATCATTACCTCGACCTTTCTCAGTGTTATGTCGCCGCGCCGTTGAAAGTCCAGTAATCTTCCCGGTGTTGCCACCATTATATCTACGGGTCCGGCGGCCAACTGTAGGCGCTGTTTATCGTAATCCATCCCGCCAAACACGGAAATAATCTTTAGCCCGCAGTATTTGACGAGTTGGCGGGCTTCCTCCGAGATCTGGAGCACCAACTCCCGCGTAGGGGCAAGGATCAGTACCCGGGGTGTTCCATGGGGTCTGTCTCCCGGGTGGGGATGATTAAGAAGCCTCGTAATGACGGCGATCAGGAAGGCAGCCGTCTTTCCCGTGCCGGTTTGGGCCCTGCCGCTGGCATCTTTTCCCGAAAGGGTGCTGGGAAGGATTTCCGCCTGGATCGGGGTGCAATACTGAAAGCCGAGATCGCTGATGGCGTGCATCAGCGGGTTGGGAAGATCGAAGTCGTGAAACCTGGTTTTGCCCTCAACGGAGGGAACCTTGAACTGCCTGGGGTCCCAGCGTTCCTCCATGATTGGGGAATCGGCAGGAGCAGGTGAATCTTCAGTGGAAACAGTTTGTGTTTTCCTTTTTCGGGGTGGACGGCGGCGGGGTGGGCGTTTTTCCTGATCGGGAAGGGGTGACGCCCCCTCGGATGTTGTGGCGGATGTTTCCCCTTCCGATGTTCTTGCACGGGGACCCGAAGTTACATTTGTCTCTGTTTCGGTCATATGAATGTTTTCTCTCTTCCGGCAACGGAGAATTAGCTGCCCGGTAATATACGTGACTTATGGCATAGCATAAACTTATCCGGCCAAAGATAGCAAGAAAAAACGCAATAGGGGCAGCAGCGCTTTGCATAAAAGGCTTTACTATCGAGCAAAGCGTTGCTAAAAAAGCATCAGGAGAAGGAACGATGATTCCACGTATTGTGATTGCCGGGACCCACAGCGGCGTCGGGAAGACCTCGGTAACCCTGGGACTGATTGCCGCTCTGAAGCGGCGGGGGCTGCGCGTCCAGACCTTCAAGGTAGGGCCTGATTTCCTTGATCCCTCCTATCATGCGGTGGCCTCGGGGCGCCCTGCCTATAACCTCGACGGCTGGATGAGTAATCAGGAATATGTAGTCCGATTGTTTTCCCAGGTGAGCGCGGACGCTGACATTTCCATTATTGAGGGCGTCATGGGATTATTCGACGGGGCCTATCCCGATTCCATTGCCGGGAGCAGCGCCGAGATTGCTTTGTGGCTTAACTCTCCCGTTATTCTGGTGACCGATGTCTATGGCATGGCCGGAAGCATTGCCGCCCTGGTCAAAGGATTTGCGACCTTTCATGAAGGGGTACATATCGCCGGTGTCATTGCCAATGCCTGTGGCTCCCGGCGTCATGCCGAGTTGGTGGGAAAAAGTCTGGAAAGCTCAGGGGTATCAAGGCTCGTGGGGGCGATCGAAAAGGACGGTCTGCCCGCCCTGTCGAGTCGCCATCTGGGACTGGTTACGGCGAATGCCAAGAATCTTTCGCCCATGTTTCTCGACGCCCTGGCCGATGCTGTGGAGCGTCAGGTTTCCCTCGATGATATCCTGCGGATCGCCGACAGCGCCGGTTTGTTTTCCCTCGGGAACAATCAGGACATCCCCGAAGAAGGGGTTCAAGGGTCATCGTACACAGAGGCGGTTAAAAAATCAGGGGGAGCATCGGACGAGAAGGCTATTCGTATCGGCGTCGCCAGGGATGAGGCCTTTCACTTCTATTATCAGGATTTGTTCGATGAATTTACTAAGCGTGGTTGCATCGTGATTCCTTTTTCGCCTCTCCGGGAGGCGAGGCTGCCCGCCGGGATAGACGCCCTTTACATAGGCGGCGGCTATCCGGAAGAGTATGCCGAATCATTGGCGGACAACGAGGCCATGAAGGAAGACATTCGCAACTTTGCCAACTCGGGCCGGCCAGTTTATGGGGAGTGCGGGGGATTGATGTACCTGTCCGAAGGGATTGAAACCAGGGACGGCATTTCCTACCCGATGGTCGGTCTTTTCCCGGTAGGGACAAGGATGCTTGACCGGATCAAGTCCTTGGGTTATGTAGAGGTCGCCCTCAGTGAGGACAGCCTCTGGGGAAAGAAAGGCGACCTGCTCCGGGGTCATGAATTTCATTATTCGGAACTGCTGGTGGCTCCGGCGGGCAAGGAGGGGTGGCGGTCCGTCTATGACATGACCTATCGCCGGACCAACGTGGTTTATCAGGAGGGATTTCAAAAGGGGAATATCCTGGCCAGCTATGTCCACCTACATCTTGCCGGCAGATCGGCGGCCTTGGATGCGTTTCTTGTCTTATGCAGGAAGTTCCGATGAAACAGCTCACGTGATTACGCCAATAACGAAAGAAAGAACGGATTATATTTCGACATGGATGATAAAAAAGACTTTATAAAACCCTTGATTCACGGCCTTTACGAAAAACCGATGAGCGGGGCTGATATCGAGACCCGCTCTTTTGCCGTCATCGACGGTGAGGCGTCGGCGCACCGTTATTCTCTTCAGGAATGGGAAGTGGTCCGCCGGATGATCCATACCGTCGGCGATTTTGGCATCCTGGGGGATGTACGGTTTTCCGCCGCCGCGATCATGGTTGCGGTAGCGGCCTTGAAGAAGGGCTGTCCCCTTTACGTGGACTCCAATATGATCCGTAATGGTCTGTCGATGGAGCGCCTGCGCTCCGCATATCCCCATTACGATCGAGAGCAGATTTACTGCCATGTTGCCGACGACGACGTCGCCCGCGAGGCGCGGGAGCAAGGCCTTCCCCGCTCGTTATTTGCTTTGCGCAAGGCTAAGGCGGTTCTTGACGGCGGTATCGCCGTTTTTGGCAATGCCCCGGTGGCCCTGCTGGAACTGAATCGTTTCATCATGGAAGAGGGGCTGCGTCCCGCCCTGGTCGTGGCCATGCCGGTGGGATTTGTCCATGTGGTCGAAAGCAAGGAGGAACTCATGTCTCTCGGCGTCCCCTATATTGCCTTGACAGGGCGTCGGGGTGGAAGCCCGCTGGCGGTCAGCGTCATCCACGCCTTGTGTTCCCTGGCGGCATAACAGTTTTCCAACAAGAGAATTAAATATGAATGGAATAAAGAAATCAAATGCTTCGGGGTATATTTACAGATGAAAAATAATAACAATTTAGTGAAGGAAGCAGTTATTCTTATGGGACACGGAAGCAGCGTTCCCGGGGCAGGGGAGGGTATGGAAAAAGTTGCCCATTGGCTGAAGGAAAAGCGTCCCGGGACGGTGATTGAAATCTGTTACATGTCCGAGCTTGGCCCGCACTTTCCTGAAATTCTTGAGAAATGTGTCAGGGAGGGGGCGGATAAAGTCATCGTCATGCCCTATTTCCTTCACCTGGGGATCCATCTTCGCGAAGATATCCCGGCCATGATGGAGACGGAAGCAAAAAAATACCCCGGTTTGACCCTTATTCTGGGCAGGCATCTGGGATTTGACGAGACTCTTGCGGACCTCGTAGGCAAGCGCCTGGATGAGTCCCGGGAATTGAACGATATTCGGGAACGGAAGCATTCATAAGGGGGCTTTATGTCTATTCGTTATTTCGTTGTAAATGAGCAGTCGTCTTTGACCCGATATCTACGCTTTTTCCTGTTTCTGTTGGGGGCAGTAATGGCGATCGCCGGCTGCGCAACCCCTTCGCCACGCCTGCAGCCCTCCGGCCTGAATACGACCTTCACCGTTGCGGAAGATGCACCTTTTACAACATATCTTCATAAGACCCGGGAGATGATGGTTAAGAGCCGGGTGGACATCCATGATGACAACCGTGAGGTTGTCTTGAAGGCCAACATGCCTTTTGAACTGCGGCCCGACGAAGGGAGCTACCCGAAAGGAAAAGACGGGAAATACGGTAAGGGCATCCTGCTTATCCATGGCCTTTCCGATTCGCCTTATCTGCTTCAGCCCCTCGCCCGTCATCTTCAAAAACAGGGTTTTTTCGTCCGGGCGGTTCTCCTGCCCGGCCACGGGACCGTTCCCGGAGACCTGCTTAATATCCGCTACCAGGAGTGGATGCGGGCTGTCCAATACGGAATCAGGGGTATGAAAGGGGAGGTTAAGGATCTCTTCCTGGGCGGATTTTCCACCGGCGCCGCCCTGAGCGTCCTGGAAAGCTTGAAGGATAAAGAAATCAAAGGGCTGATTCTGATTTCTCCGGCCCTGGCGGTCAAGGACAGTAAGGTTGCCTTGGCGGGAATGCTCAGTGGATTCAAAGACTGGATCGGTGATATTCAGGATGATGTGGATTACGTCAAATATGAAACCTTTGCGGTGAACGCTGCTTATCAGATCTATCTGTTAACCCGGGAGATCGACGCCCTTCTTGAGCAGGGCAGGCGCATCGAAGCTCCCATCTTTGCCGCCCTGTCCAGGGAGGATATGACCATTGATCCGGACCGGGCCCTCTTTGTCCTGGAGAAATTCGCCCCTTCACCCCGGAATGTGCTGGTGGTTTATGGGAAAAACCCACAGATGGCGGGAGGGGTGTCCGGCGGGAATATTTACTATGAGAACAGCTCTCTTGCCGACAAAAAGGTGCTGGATTTTTCTCATGTCTCCCTGCCGATTCCCTGCGATGACCGGCATTACGGAGACTTGGGCGGATACAAAAGCTGCCTCCATTACCGGAATGACCAGGAGAAAAGAAGGACCTGCCTGATGGACGATTCAATATGGAGGGGGGAGATTTCCAGAGACAATCTGAAGGCCTATACAGTCCGCCGTTTGACCTGTAATCCTAAATATGACGGGATGATCGAAAAGCTCGACCAGTTTCTTAGGCTTGTCACGAAATAGATGTGACAATTTCTTAAAAGCGTTGCCCGATAAAGAGACCTACGGTTTGGTTGCCCCCTTCGGCCATTCCGTAATAGAGATAGGCGGGACCGATAAAAGTATTGGCCCCGACGAAGACGCTGCCCGCATAGATGAGGGAACTGAGGGTAATATCGCTCCGGTCTTGCCAGGCGCCGCCCGCTTCGGCGGAGAAGCCCAGATAAAGGGCCGTATGGAAGTCTCCCAACCCCACATTGCCCATGTTGCGGTAGCAGATAATTTCGGCAAGCCCTACATGCTTTCCCGATAGCTGCTCGGGCCTGTATCCGG
>DMAT01000321.1 GCA_003451635.1 Syntrophus sp. (in: bacteria)
TCTGTTCCGACCAGTGGCCGGGATACAACATTGTCCGGGACATGTTCGAGGCCAATGACGCCATGCTCTTGGGCATCACCGTGGATAATATCCCGACCCTCTTTTCCTGGACCAATCAGATGGGTAAACTCTGGTTTCCCGTCCTGTCGGATTTCTATCCCCATGGAAAAGCGGCCAGGCAATACGGTGTACTGCGGACCGACGGCGTCTCCGAGCGGGCCATATTTATCATCGATAAAAAGGGAATCATCCGCTACATCGACGTCCACAATATCAATGAGCGGCCACCCCTGGAAGTGCTGATCTCAGAGTTGGAAAAAATTAAATAGCTCCGGCAAGAAGCCCATGAGCCCCTGGACGACGGCGTTAACCATATTCCCCTTAACGCCTGAACACCGGGGGAATCAAACTCTGAACAAGCAATCCGAAGGAACATAATGGACAACGAAAGCAGGGCAAAAGATCATCTTTCCGAGGAAACAAAAAATATGCCGGGCCATCCGACGGGAAAGGAGATGCTTGAAAGGGAATGCTGTCGTTTACAAAGCGAATTGACCAAGAAAACGAATGAGCTCGAAGGATGTGTCAAGGAATTAAACTGTCTCTATGCCATTTCGCGCCTCCTGGAGGCAAAAGACATCTCCATTGACGAGATACTCCAGAATACCGTGGATATCATTCCCGACTGCATGAGGCATGTTGCAAGGAGTTGCGCCCGCATCATGCTCGATGATCTGGTCTTCGAAACAAGCGGTTTCTCTCAATATCCTTGCCGATATAGCCATCCTATCATTGTCTACGGCAGCCGGATGGGGCTGATCGAGATCTTTTATCCCGATGATAGAAAGTGTTTAGACGAAGAAAAGCACCTTCTTGTTGCTATTGCTGAACTTTTGGGAAGAATTATCGGGCAAAAGCAGGTGGAAAAATACCTCCTCGAGAGCGAAAAGAGATTCCGCTCCCTGGTCGAAAACTCACCGACGGGCATCTTCATCGTCCAGAACGGGCGCATCATTTATGAGAACCCGGAGGAAAAAAGATTGTCCGGTCCGTTGGCCCGGTTATTCAACCAGGGGGATGTGGAAAATATCCACCCCGAGGATATCGACAAAGTGAGAAAGGGATATGAGGATATTGTTTCGGGTAAAGTCAAGAACCTGGATATGGATTTCAGATTTTTTCAATGGAGTGATGATGAAAGCGATATAGATGTAAAATGGGTTATCTGCCGCGCCAGCATGATCGAATATCTGGGGGAAAAAGCGATATTGGTCAACAAACTTGACGTCACCAGGGCTAAGGAACTCGAACACCTCTTGAGGATAGAGGATAAAATGGCTTCCCTGGGGCGCGTGGCAGCCGGCATTGCCCACGAAATCAGAAATCCCCTCTCCGGGATCAACATATATGCAACCAACCTGGAAAAGATTTTGGCCACAGGGGGGAGCTTGGGAAAAGGGGAGGAAATTCTCCGGCAGATAAAGTCCGCCTCCAACAAGATCGAATCGGTTATCAGGAGGGTCATGGATTTCGCCAAGCCGAGCGAGCCCAAAATCATCGTGACCGATTTAAACCGCATCATTGAAGAGACCCTTGATCTTTCTGCCGTTGCCCTGGGCAAGGAGGGAATTGCCCTGGAGAAGAAACTCAGTAAAAATATTCCGTTGTGTCAGGCGGACCCTCATCTTTTGGGACAAGTGATTTTAAACCTCATCACAAACGCTGCGGAGGCGATGAAAAATATGAACGACGGCAAAAGGATAGAAGTGACCTCCTTTATGGCGGCGGGGCATATAATCATCAAGGTTTCCGATAGCGGGCCGGGGGTGCCCCTGCATCTGAGAAAAAAAATATTCGATCCCTTTTATACAACCAAGAGCGGCAGCACGGGCATCGGCCTGAGCCTGAGTCAACGTATCGTCGCCGACCACGGCGGTTTCCTGACCTTAGAAACGAGCAAATGGGGCGGATCGGAATTCAAGGCCGAAATCCCATTGCAGCGAGGGGGAGGCGGGTAACTATGACATACAGCATTTTTATCGTCGATGACGAGCAGACCATAAGGGAAGGAATAACCATGGCCCTTGAATCCGATTACCGGACGATGGCTTTTGCCACGGCGACGGCGGCCATTGACGCCATCAAGGCCGATCCGCCGGATCTGGTCCTCCTTGATATCGGCCTGCCGGATATGAATGGCATAGAGGTGCTCAGAAAAATCAAAGACCTGCATCCCGATATTCTCGTCGTAATGGTTACCGCTTATGAAGATATCGACAGTGTGATCTCCTCAATGAAGCTTGGGGCCTATGATTATATGGTGAAGCCGATTCACATGGAGAACCTGGAGCTTACTCTCTGCAATGCCCTGGAGACGATACGGTTAAGAAAAGAAGTCCAGGCCCTGCAAGAATCTTATCTTAAGCAGAATCTCCCCTGTTTTATTGGCGAGAGCAACACCATCCACGGCATCATGGAGTTTATCGGAATGGTTGCCAAGAGTCCGGACACGCCGATTCTTATTTGCGGCGAGACGGGCACGGGCAAGGAATTGATCGCCGCGGCACTGCACCACAACAGCGCCCGTAAAAACGGCCCCTTTATCAAGGTCAACTGCGCGGCTCTTGTTGAAAATCTTCTGGAATCAGA
>DMAT01000348.1:0-2949 GCA_003451635.1 Syntrophus sp. (in: bacteria)
CAGAGGCGTCCCATATTCGGTTCGCCGTCCTCGACGGCAGTGACCTTGGTGATCTTGCTGTCTTTCGTATGGAGCCACAACTGACACCCGACACCGCAATAAGGGCAGGTAGTCCTGGTCTTCTCCGCCTCCCAGGCCCGCGCCTTTCCCCTCGACTTCTTTTCCGTCAGGGCGCCGACGGGACAGACCTCCACGCATTGTCCGCAAAAGACGCATTCACTATCCATATATGGTCCGTCGCCGCCTGTCACGACCTTGCTGTTTTTGCCGCGATAGCCATAGCTGATCGCCCGATTGACGACCAGTTCATTGCAGGCCTGGATACAGCGCCCGCAACGGATACAGCGGCTGAAATCGCGGATGATGAAGGGGTTCTCCTCTTCCGTCGGGTAAAACTTCTCATCCTGGGAAAATCTCAATTCCTTGATCCCATAGTAGTAAGCGAGTTCCTGGAGACGGCAATCGCCACTTGCCTCACAGATGAGGCAATCGTGCTTCCCGCTGGCCAAGAGGAGCTCGACATTGAGCTTCCGGGTATTGTGGACGCGCTCCGTTTCCGTAAACACCTCCATCCCCTCCGCAACGGGTGTCGAACAGGCAGCCATGAGACTCCGGGCGCCGGTAATTTCTACCAGGCAGATTCGACAGGCCCCAGTCGGAGTTGTTTCCTTGAGATGGCAGAGGGTAGGAATATGAAACCCGATCGCCTGCGTTGCTTCCAAAAGCGTCTGCCCGGGCTCATAAGGTGTTTCTTTTCCGTTAAGTAAAAAGATTGCCTTCTTCATGATAGACCTCCTGATAATGGCATAAGACCAGCATCTGTCATTTATGACATATGACCGGTTCATTCTGATATAATAACCAAAGGCAGGAAGTCAAGACGATTATTTGTCGTGCTTTTTTCCCGGTCACAGTTGCCGTACCCCTCATTTTGAGGTCAATATTTCCTTGACATGGAGGACCGGACTTCCTAATATTCAGGTCCGGTTCTAAATCAAAGCGCTATCTACGTTGGCATCAGCAATCGGCTCGTCGACGCATGAAAAATACGCCTGCATCGCCTTAAGCCTTGCCGCCTTGATTTCATCTTTGATTTAGAACCGGAATAAGCAAAAGGGAAAAGGCGAAATGAACTTGAAACCGGAAATACTGGTCCCCCGTTTGGGGGATTATCTGGTGGAGAAAAAGCTCATTACGGAGGCGAATCTCCAGGAGGCCCTAGCTCATCAGCAGACGGCCGGTCAACCGGAAAGGGGGCATCTTTTTTTGGGACAGGCCCTGGTTGCCATGGGCGTTATCGACAAAGACGCCCTTGACGCGGCCATTACCGAACAGATTTTGGTGTTGCGTAACACCCTGGAGAAGACCAACAGCGACCTCGAAAAGACAGTCATGGAGCGCACGGCGGAACTTGCCCGGACTCTCGACAAACTCGCGGAACTGAATAAAATGCAGATCCGGTTTGTATCAAACATTTCCCACGAATTGCGAACCCCCCTCTTTCATATCTCAGGAAATCTGGAGCTGGTGTTGGATGAAGACATGGGAACCATCAACACTGATCAGAAAAAGGCCCTTGCCGTCGCGCAGCGGGCAGCCGAGCGGTTGGGCGACCTGATCGAAGACCTGATTCTCTTCACCTCTACTAAGGACAGACCACTGAAACTGCGCATGCAAGCTGTTCCCGTTTGTTCCATCTGTGAAGCCGCCCTGACCCATTTACAGGAAACGGCACGGAAAGAAGGAGTCAACCTGAATCTTGATTGCCCCTCAGCGGATGTCTCGGTCATGACAAATCCCGACAGATTGTCCTGGGTTATCCGCCATCTCATTGAAAATGCGATCAAATTCACCGATAAAGATGGATCGGTCACCCTCCGAACCCGGGAGGAAGGTGAATTTATCGTCTTTGCCGTCGATGATACGGGCGTCGGCATCCCCCGGGAATGTTTCGGGGAAATCTTCGAACCCTTCCATCAGCTCGATGAGGCCCTTAGCCGGCGTTATGGAGGCATGGGGCTGGGGCTCAGCCTTGCCCGCAAGATCATCGAGGCCCACGGAACAGACATCTCCGTATCTTCAGAAGTCGGCAGGGGAAGTTCCTTTTCATTCCGTTTGCAAAAGGCATAATATCTACAACCTCCGGCGCCTTGCATCGGGAAAATATCATTTGACTTTCTCACACACCTGTAATAGAAATAACGGCATATATCATTTTCCTGCTGATCTGGCTCAAGCAATGATCAGGGCATTTTGTCTTCAACTTGTGGAACAAGGAAGGCCACCGTGCTCCGCAGAGTTCGGTGGTTTTTTATATGCAGCGCATGCTGTCGGATATTAGGCTCTGCCGGGCAAAGCAACCGGTCGGAACGGGAGAGAAGGAGGAACAAAAATATGGTTAAAAAGCTTTACATAGGAAATCTGGCGGACGACGTCACTGAAGATGATTTAAGGGCCAACTTTGGCGATATCGGTGAGATTGTATCACTGGTCATTATTCGGGACAAGATCACGGGTATGAGCAGAGGATTCGGATTCGTGGAGATGTCAACGGAACAGCAGGCTGAGGAAGCCGTGCAAAAATTCAATGGCGGAGAGCTTCTCGGTCGCACTATCCGCGTGAACGAGGCTAAGCCGAAAGGCGAGCAGGATGAACGGCCACGATCTCCCGGCGGTCCCGCCAGGAGACCCGGCGGATTTGGCGGCCCACCTCGCAGCGGCGGTTTCGGTAATCGCAGCGGCGGCAGCGGTAGTGGCGGCGGTCGCAGACCTTAGCAACTTCAATGAAAAAAGGTTTTTCAGGAAAGGGGTGAGTATCTCCCCCCCCACCTGAAAGACCCTTCTCCTTTTTATCCCCTACACGTAGTATCACCAACCCCATCACTTGATGAACCCGTAAACGGTCGAAGAATTGGATATAATCGGACGGCTTCGTAAAAAGATCCGCAG
>DMAT01000348.1:2961-4626 GCA_003451635.1 Syntrophus sp. (in: bacteria)
ATCCGGACTTTTTACGAAGCCGTCAATTACTTGAAAGCGGGATTGCTCAACTCCTCCTCGATCATGTCTGCGTTTTCCGCATTAAATTGAAGGAGCCTTTTTAAGTGAAAGAAGCTTTCCGTATCAATGGAAAGGAAGCTGATAACGGTTTCTTCCGGACCAGCCCGCAGGACTCTCCCCTCCAATGTAATCTTAACATCCTTATTGAGTGCCATCACCACCCGGCAGTCCTCCCCCTGATTAATCCGGTGATCCGGGGCACAATGAATCCCCGTCAGGCTGATATTTTGCGTCTCCGTTCTAATTTCCTTTGCCCCGATCCACACGGATACCTTGAAGTGAGCAGGAACCCGGGTGCGTTTTCTTTTTTCCATGAAATCACCTATTTGTTTCTATTTATTCAATACTTCTCGCATTTTCTTCGAAAGATGGCTGATGTTGAAGGGCTTTTGAATGAATCCACGGCAACCAAGGTCCAAAACCTTCTGTACCTGCTGATTCATCCCGTAGCCGCTGGAGAGGAGCACCCTGATTTCAGAGTTCATCTGCTTAAGACGCTCAAAGGTCTCGCCTCCCGACATCCCCGGCATGATCAAATCCAGAATCACCAGCTGGATCCTCTCGATATTCTCAAGATACAATGCCAGCGCATCAGGTCCGTTGCCGGCAATTAAAACATTGTACCCCAGGGAGGCAAGGATCTCATTGCTTACCTCCAAGACGGTCCTTTCATCGTCAACCAGAAGAATTGTCTCCGTCCCCTTCAAAATCTGCTGTGATTCCTGTTCGTCTAGAAATGCATCCTTGTTGGAGGCCGGGAGATAGATATTGAAGGTTGTCCCGTGACCGGGCTCACTGTAAACATTAATCATTCCGCCGTGACCCTTCACAATGCCATAGACCATGGCCAATCCCAGCCCTGTTCCCCTCCCCATCGCCTTCGTGGTGAAAAAGGGTTCAAAAACCCTTTCCCTTGTCTTGACGTCCATGCCGACACCCGTATCCGTCACCGTAATCTTGATATACTTCCCCGGCCGCATTTCATAGGGATGGGTATCATCATCCTGAAGAACGGCATTTGAACTCTCCAGAAAAATCTCGCCGCCGCCCGGCATGGCCTGCCAAGCGTTCAGATACAGATTCATGAATATCTGCTCCATCTGCCCCCGGTCCACCTCCACGGCCCAGAGACCATCCGCAAGCTTCGTGTGCATGGTGATCTCCTTCTTCGTCCGGCCAAACATGGAGGCGGATTTCTCGATAATATCGTTCATCTGAGTGGGGTGCACCTCGTATCGTCCTCCCTGGGCAAAGCCCAGCAGATGTTTTGTGAGGTCCGCACCGCTTTTCACCTGATCTTCGATACACTTGAGTCGCTCATACTGGGGGTGAGATGGGTCCATCTCCAGCAGCATCAGGGAGGTGTAACCCTGAATGCCCATGAGCAGATTATTGAAATCATGGGCGATCCCTCCCGCAAGGGTTCCGGTGGCCTCAAGCTTCTGCGCCTGGAGGAGCTGCTGTTCCAGGCGTTTTCTATCATTGAGATCAAAAATAACACCCTGCAATCCTCGGACCTCGTCGTTTGTAATCAGGGGAGATGCATAGATCATGACGGGAAATAAACTGCCGTCTTTTCGCATCAGGTTGTATTCCACCCCGGCG
>DMAT01000423.1 GCA_003451635.1 Syntrophus sp. (in: bacteria)
ATTCCCGGCCCGCTGATTAACGACCGTTATAAGTCGGACCCCGCTGGCCGGTTTCTTGATTTTATTCTAAAGAAAAGGGAGCAGGATCTCCCCGTTGTCGGGTTATATTGCGGTTACGCCCCCGTGGAGTTGATCCGGGCCATGGGGGCCGTCCCCGTTTCCCTTTGCGCATCATCGCAAAGGACCATTTCGGCAGCGGAGGCAGTCCTGCCGGCCAATCTCTGCCCCCTGATCAAATCCAGTTTCGGGTTCATCCGCACCAATACCTGTCTCCTCTTTGAACTCTCCGAAGCCGTGATCGGCGAAACGACCTGCGACGGAAAAAAGAAGATGTTCGAACTTATTTCACATCTCAAGCCCACCCACGTCATGGATCTCCCCCAACTTCCCGATGACGGGGACGTCCGGGAACGCTGGACAGAGATGGTTCGCAAACTCAAGATCTTTCTGGAAACAACATTCCAGGCCAATATCGTTGCGGACCGCCTCGAGGCGGAAATCAGGGAGACAAATAGAAAGTGCCGCCTCATCGACGGGTTTTTTGATTATGTTGCCTTGCATCCTCCTCCCCTCAACTGGCAAGAGCTATACGATGTCATTGGTCTCGATGCGGTTACGGACAGCGGTGAACTCCAGACTCTCATGACAGGTATTTCCCGGATGCTGGATGAGCGCATCGCCGCGGGTATCTGTTTCGGAACCGCCGCTTCCCCCCGGGTCCTCGTCAGCGGCTGCCCCATCGGGGGGGACGCAAGCAAGGTATTAAAGGTCATCGAGGAAGCCGGAGGGGTCGTTGTCGCTCTGGAGGCGTGCAGCGGGATGAAGGGCTATTCGATCCGTATCGAGGAGGGAACCGGTGATCCCCTGCGGGCGGTTGCGGAGGCGACCCTGAAGATTCCCTGTTCCTGCATGACGCCGAACGGCGGACGGCTTGCCATGCTGGATGAGATGATCAAGAGGTTCCGCCCTGACGTCGTCATCGATGTAGTTCTTCACGCCTGTCACGCCTACAACGTGGAGTCTTACAAAATAATGAAGCATGCCCAAGAGCGACATGGCTTGCCGTACCTGAAGATCGAAACGGATTACTCCGACGGCGATGTCGAACAGATCCGGACCAGGGTGGAAGCCCTCTTCGACAGTTTGTAACTTCAGGACGAAGTTGCGGAAAGAAAAGGCAATGTGTTTTGAATTGTGGTAGATAGAGCCATCAAGGGAAGATAAGACAAGGAGGATAAAGATATGCCCGTAACCATTGACGCCCGAGGGCTGGCCTGCCCGCAGCCCGTCATTATGGCGAAAAAAGCAATCGAGGAAAATCGACAGATAACCGTGCTGGTGGACAATGACATGGCCGTGGAAAACATCCGTCGCCTGGCTTTGAAGATGGCCTGTGGATTCTCCGTAACTGAAAAAGAGGGGGGAATCAGGAATATTTCACTGGTGCGGACCGGAGCTATTGATGAGGCTGAAAGGGGCAGGGGGCCCAGCGCCCGGGAAAATGAGCTGTCCTGCGCCGCTGTCACGGGAAAGGAAACCGGCCCTCTCGTGGTCGTCCTGTCCGATAATCACATGGGACGGGGTGACGATGTTCTGGGGGATATCCTGATCCGGAGTTTTGTCCACACCCTGCTCCAGTTGAAACCCCGGCCGGATACGGTCATTTGTTACAACTCCGGGGTCAGGCTGGCCGTCAAGGATTCGGCGGTTCTCGATGATCTGCAGCAGTTGGCAAAGGACGGGGTGGATATTCTGGTCTGTGGAACCTGTGTCAACTATTTCGAAATTGGCGATCAGGTGGCGGCGGGCCATATTTCCAATATGTACGATATTGCTGAAGCGATGGCTGGGGCGGGGAGGCTCCTGCGCCCCTGATGGAAGAGCAAAGGTACGCCGTATTCCTGTTTCCCTCCGTCAGTTACGCCCTGAAAGCGGAGAAGATCCTCAAGGCCTCGGGAATCGCCCATAAGCTGATTCCCGTGCCCCGCCATATCAGTTCGGACTGCGGCGTCTGTGTGCGCATTACCGAGGATAAGCAGCAGGATGTAGAGGGGGAGCTCATCGGGAAAGTGGAATGGGACAAGGTATTATTGTTGTAGTAAAGATTGAAAAGCGAGAGAGATTCCGTTGGATCGTGAAACCTGGAGATAGGCCATGCCCCTTGATCAATTAAACCACTCGATTATCTATTTCGATAACGCCGCCACGTCCTGGCCTAAACCTGCGGGAATGATGGCGGCAATGATCAATTATAGTGAGCAGATCGGCGGCAGTCCCGGCCGCTCCGGACACCACCGCTCCCTCGATGCGGGACGGGTTATCCTGGAGGCCCGGGAGGCCCTGGCGGAGCTTTTTGGGTGCAACGATTCCCTCCGGATTGCCTTCACAAAAAATGCCACGGAGGCGCTGAACATTGCCTTGCTGGGCACCCTCAGCCCGGGGGATCATGTTATTACCTCCGGCATGGAGCACAATTCCGTCATGCGGCCCTTGCGATATCTGGAAGCTCAAGGGGTGCAATTATCCGTTGTTTCCTGCTCCAGTGACGGCATACTGAGCCCGGAGGATGTACTCGCGGCGCTTCGGCCCCGGACCCGCATGCTCGTCGTTACCCATGCCTCGAACGTGACGGGCACCATCCAGCCCATTGCCGAACTGGGGAAAATCGCCGGTCGCCATGGAATCCTCTTCTGTGTGGACGCCGCCCAGACGGCGGGGGCATTGCCCATCCGAGTTGATGATATGGCAATCGCCTCCTCGCCTTTTCAGGCCACAAATCCCTTTTAGGCCCTCAGGGGACGGGGGGACTTTATGTACGGGAGGGATTGGAAAAGCGGCTCCGGCCGTTGATGATGGGCGGCACGGGGAGTCGTTCGGAGTTCGAGGGACAACCGGATTTCATGCCCGACAAATACGAGTCGGGGACCCCTAACACGATCGGGCTCGCCGGTCTGGGCGCCGGGGTCCGTTTTGTCCTTGCGGAAGGAGTGGATGCCATCCGCAGGAAAGAAGAGGGTTTGACAGCGCGATTCCTTACCGGGCTTGCCGCCCTGCCCGGCGTCACTGTCCATGGACCTCACGACGCCGCAAACCGGACGGCGGTTGTATCCTTTAGCATCGCCGGTGTTTCTCCGTCCGAGGCGGCCCTGGAATTAGAGGAACATTATGGGATTCTCTGCCGGCCGGGACTGCAATGCGCCCCCGCCGCCCACCGGACGATCGGGACCTTCTCCCGGGGGACGATCCGCTTTGGATTCGGTTATTTCAATAAGGAGGAGGAAATCGACCTGGCCCTGGAGGCGGTCCGATCCCTGACCGGTGGCGCCGCGCCGCATTAGGCAACCCACCTTTGCTCAACTGGTTCGGCTTCCCCAAAGGGTGTTCTCAATAATTATATAAATATCAGTCAATTGTCTGCCACGCAGCGAGCTGTGCGGCAGTTGATTAAGGTACGAATATCAAAATCACTGGATGGGTAAGCGTCTAAAATAATCGACTTTCATGTTCTCCATTGTGGGAGTGCTTATAACGACGTCATCTCCAATCCGTGAGAATAAAACCTATGCCAATGCGATTAGAACTGGCATTGTAATCAAGAAGGCCCTCTCCGTAACCGTTGAAATACTGCACATAGCCGCTAAATCGATCATTATTGATAAATGGCAATGGGAAACCCCACTCGATTTGTGCAGCACCTTTGTTATCGCCGAGACGAAGGTTATTGCGGAACATAACACCGAATTTGTGTTTCCCCCAATAGTAGGAACCCCATATCTCGCCATATCCCATATATGCCTCAATTCCCGGGTTGTCGTCATTATTTGCGCTTTCCGGTATTCTGTACCATGTTTTTACCAACAGGTTGAAGTTGCTTTTCTCAAATCCGAAATTTGCGACAATTCTATTCCAACTCCTTGAAAGAGGTTCGGCACGTCCGTTCGATTGATGGTTTATACCTATATTGATTATGCGCCCCTTTAGTCCAAATAGATCGTAATCCGTTCTAAAATTGAGAAGCAGTTCGGGCTCATAGTTGGTGTCACGGAAGGGATCTGAGAATGCTGAATTATAAATCTGCCAGAAAGATAACTGAGTATACCCAAACCATAAATCCATGTCCTTCCCTACTNNAGCTTTGTTTTGAAGCTTAACTGAAATTTTGCCTCAGCATTTTGCATGTTTTCAATTGGTTCGCCATTCGGGACAGGGGTTCTATTAGGTGTAGTGTTGTACGTTAGCGGCAGGATATATGATGAACGGTGGCTCCTGACTATTGGAGCTTCTTTCCTGGTTAAAGGATCCAATTCCAATTGCCTGGACATGACCGAAGGCTTGTCAATAATCTTCGCTTTAGCGTCCGCTGTATCAGGGTCGGGGATTTTAGCCTGGGCGGGAGTTTGCCGTCCGGACAGATTGTCGAAACATTTCAGCCGTTCCACACTATTGCCTATTTTTGCACAATCCGCCATGCCTTCGGCCAGTTCCGCAAGGGCGGCGCCACATAGGGGAAACAGGGCGGCAAAAAAGAAAATCTGCAAATATATGAGAAGAGGCAGCAGTTTTATTTCAACATGTTGTAGAAAGAAAAAAGTTTTAGGCCTGTTGTAGTATGCCCCCGTGCAAGAGCCCTTAGACGAAAAACCGCCGGGAGTAACTGAATAGCCTTTGAAAAATGAATGACAAGAGGTACACAATAGGCCGTAGTTTTTCAAGCGACTGAATATTCTGACCATCTCCATCTTCGTAATCCTACCCTTCCTCTCCCGAACAAGCCGAAACATAATATTAATTGTATTTATCATTTATCTAATATCTTTATTGGTTACATGGTCCGGAGCGCCTCCTCTCGCGGTGATACGGCTATATCACAAAAAAGATTGGACCCAAAGGGCGATTGACGAGGACTTCCGTTCATGAAAAGGCCAGGAAAGGTGAAATTATCAGCAATATGCCTGTCGCGATGATGATCTTCAAAGATAACCCCTTGTATTTGTGCAATTCCGGCACGCGGTAAACGAGATAGGCCGGGATGAGGCAGCCGATAAGGCCGAATATGGGGCTGCATATGGAAGTGAAGGAGAGTACGGGAGCGTTCAGCAAAATCGCCCCCCAGGACACCAGGACCGTGAAGACCAGAATGCCTCTGGATACGAGGGCTTTGTTGATCTTATCTTCCGGCATGGTCCGGCGTAGAACATTCATGGCAATCCCCTGGCACGCTTCCCGGAAGCCGAGGAATACGCCGAAGTAAGCCGTCATGACCGCGAATACGTTGAGGATGAGCGACAAGATCTGCACAAGCATGCTCCGTGCGCCGTGACCGGTCATCATCGAAGCGACCATGGCCAGGGCGGAGATGTTTTCCCGCGAAGCTTCGACCGCTGCATCATGCCCCATCGCCAGGGTAAAGGACAGGGCATAAGAGAAAACCACTGCGAACAGGATGCCGAAGGCGATATTCATCGCCCGCATAGCCCGGTACCGGGCGACTTCGACGGACTTTACCTTGGACCGGTAAGAAATAACCATCGGTGAAAGACTCTGGATAAAAAGGATGGAGGTAAGGGTAAAAGGCAGCATGACTATTGATTTATTGATCAGTTCGCCCAGGGACGGCACGGCGCCGACATTTTTCAAACTCCAGGCCGGTACCATTGAAAGACCCAGGAAAGCGACGACGCAAAGCTTGGTCAAGACAAGGCCGGTCGCAACTTTGAACAAAAGCTTTTCCCCGCGCGAGGCCACCGCTACCAGGAAGATGATCAGCGCCAAGCCGTAGAAAGGGTTCTCGGAAAGGAGCGTATTCGTCCAGCCGAAGGTATGGATGAAGGAGGCGCTGTCGTTGGTGATGGCCGTAGAATATACAAAAACCCAGATCACCAGCATTATGAAATACAATATTCCAATGGCCATTCCCCAGTTCTTGCCCAGGTAGCCGGTTATCACCCCGGGATAATCGGTGCACTCCCGGGCGTCAGCGAGGGTGTTCACGAACAGGCGCTGGAAAAGGTACATGGCGGGATACCCGATGGCGGACGACAGCAGAAAAACCCATAGTCCCGTCAGTCCGACCTGGACGGGAAGGAAGACGATGCCGGCCCCGATGGCCATGCCGATGCTCATGATCACCCAGCCCCAGTCGATGCTGTCGAAACGGGTAGCTTCCTTCCACTGCAGCATGCTTAGCTCCGCCATTTTGCCGACTGGCGCCTGCCCCGCGAAGTCCGGACCGGTTGCGGGTTCCATGTTTTCATCCACCCCTTCCATGTCGATATTTTCTCAATGACAGATAACGGTTAAGCCTGACCGCTGCGCGGCGTCTTATTCTGAAGGATATGGACCACGGTGGAATCGACAAGTTGCATGCCCTCCAGCGAGATCTTACTCAGGTTGCGGATGGATTCTTCCGCTGATCTTCCCAACACGCCGTCATCATCGGAGAGCCCGAAACCGGCCAGGGCCATGAATGCCGAACGCATTGCCGCCTCGGCCCCGGTGACAATCTTCATCGAGCAGCCTGCTTTGGCGCCGTCGCAGATAATCCCGCACAGGTCGCCGATTACATTGTCGATGGCATAGGTCATTTTCTCGATGTCGATCCCCGCCTGCTGGTAAACGATGGCAATCGCGGCGGAGATGCTGGCCGCAATAGCGCAGCCGCAGATAACGGACAGTTCGCCGGTGTAGCTTTTAATGTATGAGTTGACGGCGTGGCTCACGGCAATGCTTTCCTGGATGCGGGGCAATTCGATTTCCTGATGCCTGCCCACCAGATAGGGGACCAGAACGGTGAGGACTCCCTGGTTGCCGGAGCCGCCGCTGGTCATAACGGGCTCGGGCAGGCCGCCCATGCGCGCATCCACCGCGGAAGCGACTTTTTCCTTGACCCGGTGAAAAAGGTCGTCCGCCTTTAGCCCCTGTTTCATCATCTGCCGCAGTTGATAGGCGTTTCTCTTTAAATCGACGCCTTTTTCCGCAATCGCCAGGTTCATGTCAATACCGCGTTGGATATAAGAACGTTCCTCGTCATCCAGATCGGCGATCTCGCGCAGGACCTCATCCAGCTTCATGTTCCTCATTTTATCGTGATAAAGGTCGCTCTGGGCCGGCGCTTGAGAAGATGTCCCGATACACGATTTGCCGTCTTTTTCAAGGACGGCGATATTGGTATGGCCGCCGATGACGACACAGCGCACACGGGAAGCGCCGCCTGCAAGTTTTGCCTCGATATAAAACCCCTTTTCATCCTCTTTGCACAGATAAGAGACGGCCCCTTTATCGATCAGCGCCAGAGCTTTATTCAGAATGTCCGGTGATGCGTACTTGAGGATTTCCAGCCGCAGTTCCGGTCGTGCAATAATCGCCCCCATAGCCGCCGCGATGAGATTGCCCTTCCGGCCCTTGCTGTTTGGAATTGTAACGGCCGCGCCGTTTTTAAATGTGCCGGGGTCAACAACGAGCTCAATTTTTTCCACCGGGCCAGCAAGCTGTCCCGCAGCCGCAGCCGTCGCATAGGCGCAGGAGATCGGCTCCGTGCAGCCGACAGCGGGAAAAACCTCATGCTCGAAAATCTTTTTCAAGAGATTCATGGATTCCTCCTGTGAATTTGTCTTTTCCTTGGTGCAGACGCGGGATGTATCTTAGATGAGAACATTTTTACTTGGCCATTTTCTTGAGAAGCTCCTCCAGCTTTTTGATCTCTTCTCCATAACCGGCCCAGTTGCCCTGCCGTTGCATTTCCGTGGCTCGCTGATAGGACTTCATGGCTTCGGCGGCAAGTTCCCGGACCGATGACTTACCTGCCGCCGTCTGGGCTTGAGGCGTCGCTCCGGCTGCGGTTGCAACCGCCTTTCTTGCCCCGAATAGCCTTTGCAGGGCGAGTTCGAGATTCTCCTCCATTACCACCTCGTTTTCGTAGGCGACGATGACCCTTCTGAGCTCAGGCAGGCCGACGGCATCGGAGGCGGCCAGATAAAGGGGCTGCACGTACAGGAGAGATCGCTCTACGGGTATGACGAGCAGGCTCCCCCTGATCACCTTGGAACCGCGCTGATTCCAGAGGGTAAGCTGCTGGGAGATATAGGAATCCTGGTTGATCCGGGCGTCCACCTGCTTGGGTCCGAAGATGAGGCGGTCCCTGGGGAAGGTATAGACGACAAGTTTGCCATAGTCGGGGGCGTCGCACCTGGCGGCCAGCCAGGCGGCCAGATTGTCTCTTTTGGCCGGCGTATAGGGGAGCAGCAGAATATACTCTTCCTTTTTTTCATTGGGAAGCTTCATGATGGTATAGTAGGGCTGCATGGTTTTGTCATCGAAAACAGGCATTTCCCAGAGATTTTCCTTGTTATAGAAGACCTTCGGGTCTGTCATGTGATAGGCCGAATACATGGAGGCCTGGAGCTGGAGCAGCCACTGGGGGTAACGGATGTGACGTTTCAGGTCCGCAGGCATGGCATCAAGGCTCTTGAACATGTCCGGGAAAATCCGCATATATACCTGGATGATGCTGTCGCTGGGATCGCTGACGTAGAACATGACCTTGCCATTGTAAGCGTCTATAGACGCCTTGACGGCGTTGCGAACATAGTTGATATTGCGGACCCCAGGTTTGTTGCGCAGGGAAGGCTTGGAATAGGGCATTCTGGATGACGCCGTGTAGGCATCGACCATCCATACCAGTCGCCCGTCGTCGGTAATGACCATGTAGGGGTCCTGATCGAAAAGGAGAAAGGGGGCGATCTTCTGGACCCTTTCCCTGATGTTTCTGTAGAAGAGTATTTTACTGTCCTTTGTTATATCTGAAGAGAAGAGTATTTTTTCCGTCTGGAATTTCATGGAAAAGAGGAGCCGCCTCACCAGCGATCCCGTCTCCGTGCCCCCTTCACCGGCATAGGAGGTATATATATTGCCATCAGGAGTCGGATAACTGAATTCGGGTATTCTCGTTTTGACGATCACATAATCATTGGACAGCTCGCCGTAATATATTTCCGGACGCTTCACTTTAAGATCAGTATTGCTTGCGGGAGGGATATCCTTGATGAAAAATTCCGGCAACCCTTCCTTGCTGATCCGGCTTACCGGCCCGAGGGTGAGCCCGTTGCCGTGGGTGAAAATCAGACGCTCGTTGATCCATGTCTTGCTCGGCAGATCGGCGTAGGAGAGCTCTCTTGGCGACAACATGACCTGTAGGTACTTGCCGTCCACGGTGTAACGGTCGTTATCGACATCCTGAAACCGGTAATAAGTCCTGATCTGCTGCAACTGGCTGTAGGTTCGGAGGAGGGGCGAGTGATCCCAGAGGCGGATGTTCTTGATCGTCGCATCGTTCTTATCGATATCTTTGCCGGTGAGGTTGTAGGCGACGTCAAAGGGAATTTCCTGTATCCGGTCCAGATCATAGCCCATGCGGGTAAGGCGGATATTGTTCTCGATAAAGGGGGCTTCCAGAAGCAGTTCGTTCGGGGCGACCTTGAATTTCTGGAGGGCTGCCGGGTAGAGCACAACGCCCAGGAAATAGACCGCAAAGAGAACAACCAGGGGTATAGCCGCCCATTTTTTTGATTTCTTGTAAATAGCGACGATCATACCGACGCCGGCAATGGGGGCCAGCAGCATCAGGGCCCGATAGCTGGTCAGTTTGGCGTGGACGTCGGTGTAACTGGCCCCGAAGATCACCCCGTGTTCGGAATAGAGCATGCGCAGTGATTCCAGATAAAAACCGAGGCCCATGTTCATAATCACGAGGCCGATGAGAATGCCGATATGCCTGTTGACCCGGGGATCGATCATGATTTG
>DMAT01000379.1 GCA_003451635.1 Syntrophus sp. (in: bacteria)
AGTAAATGATGATTGTCATTGCAAGGATGATCAGCATCGCCTTGTACTTATTCACTTGGGGAGATGTTATGGTAAATAACAGTGCGCGAAGATCTATCCTCTTTAATTGTGAGGAAATATCTGCAAAGTCTTTCAAGGTTTCAACCTCATAACCGAATTGCCAATACTGCCGATTAAATCAAAAGAAAGTTTTTTCCCCTGCTGGCCGGGAACATCTACGACGGAAACGAGTTCGATAGGGCTGTTTTCTAACTCCTCTGTATTCAGGGTAATCTCACCACTAATTTCTGCCCTCATTTTGTCGCCTGTCAACTTCAGTTTGGATATTTTAATTACTCTATTCTGAAGAGTCATATCGCCGTCAACGCGACTGAATTCCATTTTGTCGACATCCATATTTGGAAATAACAGCGGATAAACACCGTTCGTCAGCAGTATGGTGATTTTTGCGTTCCCTCCCGCCAAATCCCATACGGAGCCCCGAAAGCTTATGTTGCTGTTGAGTTTGCCTTCAATTTGGCGATTCAGTATCTTTTTGAGGTAGGCGATTTTTTCTAGAGGAATATTATTCAGTTTAAAATCTCCCTGAATGGAGCCATCGGGATTTGATTTCCGCTTAGAAATCACCTTACCGGTCGCCGTGCCTCCATATGCCTCCATATCCAAAAATAATCGCATATCCCCTTGAAAAGCGCTCATGATATCCGGCCTGAGGACAATCTGATCGATTTGCAGTGTCGCCAGGGGCCTGTCCCGAAAACCAACCCGAAGGTTGCTTATTTTGATTCCCAGCGTCATGTCCGGTCTAACATTTTCAATGGTAAGGATAGCATCGGGATTATTGACAGTAATAACCGTATTTATGTATTTTTCTATTACCTCACCGGGGAAGCGTAGATATAACATGACAACAAGGATCGCGAATCCTGCTGTAACGTAGATGATAGTTTTTTTTGTTATTCGCAATTTCAACTTCACTTCAAGGGTGCTCCATCCTTTTCATCGCTTTTCCGTCTTGATCAACTGATAGGTGGAAACCAGAAGTGTGGCATTCAGATATTCCGGCGCCTCCTTCATTTTCGTCACGCTCATTCGCTTGATCTTTATTAAATCCTGAGGTGATTCGACAAGATACAGATAGTTAGCCACCTGCCTCAAGGTGACCCTTTCCAGCTTCATTTCCACGCCAATTTCTTCATAATCCCCTGATGTAGAAATCTTCGCAGGGTTCATGGCTTTAATGTAAGATTTCAGACCGCTTTCTCCCGCCTTATTATCCAGATAGGCAAATAAAGTGAAATCAGCGGGACGTTTCGCTAAAATCGACTGGACTTCCTCAATGCGCCTTTTATGCTTACTGTAGTCAACCCCCAGAAGGGAGATATCTTTTAGAATTTTCTCATTGCTTTTAATGGCTGTGCTTGTCCGGCTGCGCCCATCATAAAATGGAACAATGACCAATAGAAAAGAAAGCATGAGGGCAACAATTATCGTGCCGCCGATAACGTAACGCCGTTGAATCCCTGATAGGTTGTTCCAGATATTAGTAATCATTTCAAATATATCTGCATGTTAAATTCGACTTTGCCGCCTTGCTTCACGAGATTTGTCGACCCAATAGCTATAGATTTAAAATTTCTTGAATTACTGAGCTCTTTTTTCATAGCTTCTACAGTATCAAAATTCTTTGCTTCCCCTTTGATGATTATGGAATCTCGATCAATAGTGAACGTCGTAAACAACACCTCCAGGGCGGGAGGGATCGAACCGGACAAACTTTTTAGAACGTCAAGAACAGAGAAGCCTGTTAAGTCATCCGTCAAGCCGAGGGCTGCTTTCTTTGTTTCCGTGATCTTTGTGCGCATTTGAGAAACAGGATCAACTATTCTGCTGACGTCGGGATTGTACTGTTTGAAAACACTGCTAATCTGGCTCTTTAGTTGTTTAAGTTGCATTTTCTTTTCGTAATCACCTAAAAGTGCATCTACCCCTAATGAGAAAAGAATCAAACCTGCAGTAATCGCCAGGAAGTGAATATTTTTTTTCAGGGTTTTAGGACCTGTTTGCCCTCGTTTTTCTTGAGATCTGAAATCAAAGCCCTCTCCTTTTCGGAGCGGGCGTAAGGCTAAGGCCAGGGCCTGGTTCATTAGCAGGGGTTCCCATTGCCGCTTTGCCTCCTCGGTGAATACAATCCCCTCGGCGGCTGTCATATCGATAAGATCAATGTCCGAAGAAAAATTTCGTGAGAGGGCATGGCGGATCTCCTGATCGAGCGCACCGCTGCCGGTCAGGTAAATATGGGAGGAATCTGCTTCAACAAAACCCTGCCATTTCAAGGATTCTATTGTATTGCCCAATTCTTGGCAGAGATTGCCGTAAACATCAGCAATTGACCCATCAACGCGCTTTTCGCCTGCCGAACTCGCTCCGGTAAGCCCAATCTCAATGGGATATTCCCTGATTTGGAATAAATGATATTCACTTATGAACAGGGCAACGGCATGTTTGGCGCCGATATCAAGGATGATGTTGAATGCTGAAGCAAGGTGATGGGCTAGAAAAAATGGAACCAGCGGAACGCCCTCGATATCGATTATTCTTGTTTCCTGGACATGATCCTTCAGGAGATCAATATAATGCCGGACAATGTCCTTTCTTGCTGCGGCTATTAATATTGTTTTTTTATCCGCCACTTTTGCGGGAACGTAGTCCAGATATGCTTCCGTGATGGGATACGGTAATAATGGCTCCACTTCAAAGGCCATTGTCTGGCGTATCTTTTTATCGTCATGGAAAGGAAAGAAAAGATTACGAAAAGAGACATCGCGGACAGGCAGGGCGGTAATGCAGGGGAGCTGCCTCAAAACCTCATGCTGTTCAAAAAACCTCTTAATATCACCACTTGGATCACCCCGCGCTGTCCTTTGAAAACTGGCGCAGTAAACCACCTGGGTGTTACCACGGATCGTGCGGTCAACTGCAACAGCATTTATGAATTGATCACCAATATCGAGCCCCAGGATTCTCTCTGTCATCATTCAGCTTTCCAAGACAGAAACTTCATTTTCTTCGTATTGTTATCCCTCACGAGGATGCCCATGACTGTTACGCGCATATCTCCCGAGACTCCCACAGAAGACACCCTGAAATAGTCGCTCCGCGTCGTTATCAACCGCGCGTCAATCACGATGCCCGGTACAACTTTCTGATACCAAGTTGGACTGACAAGATCTTCACCATTCGTCTTTCTGTAATTGTCGAGCCTTTCCGTTGCCTCCAGGGTCATATTCGGAGACAATGAGCGCAGAACAAGCTTTGGGGCGGTGTTAATGTTAATTTTCCCGTTTCCGTAGATGGTGACCAGATCTTTCAGTCCCGCTCTGCGATCGTTCCCATCATACACCTCCTTGGAAATACCTTTTATCATCAATAACTCGTCAATGCAATCGAGGGGGACATTTTTTGCGCCGTATGGTTTAGCCAAGCTTGAATAGTGAGAATTTTCAGCGCCTCCCCCCGTCACATTGTCGTCCGTGTCGATCCAATCTTTGATGGCCTCTACAACCTCCTGGGCGCGGATTTGATCAAGTCCGAATTCCGGTTGGCTAAGAAGTCTTACCAGCATATTACGGACATCCATATTGAAGTTGTTTCCAATTACCAACTTGTGAATCGGGATTTTCCCGGATTCATCTTCAATTACCAGACGTACCGCTCCTGTACCGAAAAGGCTATCAGCCTTCACGGCGACTCTATCAGCAATGGACCAATCTTCATTAAGGGCATCAAAGTTATTCTGATCTTCCCTCAAGAGAGCTTGTCCAAGTGAAAACCCTGATTTTGCAACATAATAAAGCCTTACCCTATCCCGCAGGTTTGCAGCATCATAAACCTCTGATCGGGAGGCGCGATTCATCTGCAGGGCTATCACCACAATAATACTGATCATCAGGATGACGACAATCAGCGCCACACCTTGTTCACGATGCCGGAGTGCCTTCAATCTCTATCCTGTTAAAGGGTAAATACATGCGGGTCGAAAATATGTAGGGATGATCACGATCGTTGGGATTCTCAAGGGTTAACTGTACCGTCACCATGACGGGAGCCTTGTTTTTCTGGAGCTGATTATCGGAGGTTGAATCCCAAGTTTCATATTCTTTCCCATCGTTGTCATAAAATAAAAAGACCAGACTCTGGACTCTTTCACAAAGTGAAAAGCCCCGTTGGCCATATACTCCCTTGTTTGGCCCCCCGTAAAGACCATCCATCCTGATCAGGCTGTATTTTTTTTTGTCTTCCGTGGCTCCATCTGCTTCCCGCACATAATAAGCTATGGAAGTAGTACCATGATTTGCTTCTTTTTCATCAAAGGCGATATTAGCTTTTGACAGAAAAAGAAGGCCCGTGAATTCTCCCTTACCTAAATCCTGTTTTTGGGCAATAAAGCCCATTTTACCATCGTAAGGGCTTAGGGCGCTTAAATCAAACATGACTCTGTTCATAGTAGTTCTCGCCATTGTATAAATTTCACTTTCATATTCCGTGACGCCGGCCATGCGAAAAGTACCCCAATAGGCAGCATAGACCGTAGATAAAACTACGGAGAGAATAAAAATGGCAATCAGGATCTCGATCAATGTAAACCCGCGCTTTTGCATATGTCCCGGTTATTGCAGAAGAGGTTTATAGAGGACGATTTCAAAGGTGTTGTTGGCAACCATTCTGGTGTTGACTACGATCAGGGTAACCTTCCGGAGCAAATCAATATCAGTATTGCTGATTTTCACACGCCATGCATAGTCCGGGAATGAATCGCCGAAGTTGCCCTGACCTTCAGCAATTTCGTTTGCATTAAGGCTATCGATCTCCGCCATTTTCATCTGAGCCAGCAGGGAGGATGTTGTCAGGAATCTGGCATTTATTGACATGGCAACACTTTGAGATTGCGATTTATATACGGCAACAAGGGCTATGGCCAGAATGGCAATGGCAATCATCACCTCCAAAAGGGTGAAACCATTCCTTCGAGTTTTGCTTGCGATTATCGCTTTCATAATAAATCGATGACTTTCACTGTCCTGCCATGGGCGGGAAGATGTCCCGATATCTGATATTTTTCTCAAAAGGCTTAACCACTTGAATAAACGGGTGCAGGGCGATAGTGATAATTCTGTCTTCTTTTCCGATATGGATGACAGTTGGTTGTACGTAACCCTGCTTAAAAAAGGCAACCCATGCTTCTCCCTCCGCCATGGTTTTCTCCCTTCCCTGTTCAACGTCAATAAATCTGATGTCACTGGGAAGGTGGTAGGCGTCCCGCTTCTTTTCTTCTTTCTTTTCCGGCGTCATATCGGCTTTATAAACCCAAAAGGCATTATTGGTGAGGTCGATTTGAAGGATATGGTCAACATGATCTCTCACGGCATCATGGCGAATATCTTTAACAATACCTGTGAGATGTCTTGTTGCAACCCCCAGGGAGTCGTTCAGGAGATCATCACGGACCTTTGGAACAGCGACATACAGGATCACCCCGATCAGAACAATAACAACGAGCAGCTCAATAAGTGTGTAGCCGAGCTTATTAATCCGTTTCCCAATTGTTGATATCTTTGTTTTTTCCTTCACCACCGGGTTCACCATCACCGCCAAGAGAGATCAAATCAAAATCACCGTGCGAGCCGGGACTGATATAGACAAAATCCCGATCCCAAGGATCCTTGGGGGCCTTGTTTCCTTCAAGATACCCTCCCTGTCTCCAGTTTTTTGCCAGTTGGCCTCCGGCAGGCGCCTCGACCAGACTCTGAAGCCCCTGCTCTGTAGTCGGATAATTACCATTGTCCAATTTGTAGAGCTTTAGAGCCGTACCGAGGCTTTCAATTTGAATCCTTGCTTTAGCCCGGCGTGCTTCATCCGGTCTTCCCATAATCCGTGGGATGATNNCAAGGATTCCCAATATTACAATGACAACCATCAACTCGATAAGAGTGAAGCCTCGATCTTTCCTTCTTCTGTTATCTCTCATATTGCCCCCCACAAATACTGACTTGAATCTGTATATTACCTGACAAGCTGATTCATCTCAAAAATCGGAAGGAGAATGGAAATGACAATAAATCCCACCACCAGCCCCATGACCAAAATCATGATCGGCTCCAGGAGCGAGGTCAGCATCAGGATATTCCCCTCTACTTCCCGTTCATATGAATCGGCAATCCGGTAAAGCATATCCTCAAGATTGCCTGTTTGTTCCCCCACCGAGATCATTTCAATGGCAATCGGCGGGAATAAACCGCTTTTTAATAGCGGGGAAGAGAGATTATGCCCCTCTTCGATATCTTTCCCGGCATTGGCAATGGCATTGGCAATAATACGATTATTAACGACGTTCTTAACGATCTCCATTGCTGAAAGGAGGGGTACCCCGCTCTGGAGCAAGGTGCCTAAAGTTCTGCTGAATCGCACCATAGCAATTTTTTGTATCAATGGTCCCACGAGGGGTGTCTTCAATTTCAATCGGTCCCAAAAGAGTCTTCCCTCATCTGTTTTTTTTATCCCATATCGGGCAGCAATATAAATAAGGGAGAATAACAAAGCAATGAGCCACCAAAAATTCTTTAGGAAAGAGCTCGTTGTCATCAATAAAACCGTGATGGCAGGAAGGGTCTGGTGCATTTCCTGAAAAATCTTCGTAATACTTGGAACGACAAAGGCAACAAGAAAGAATATCACCACAGTTCCGATCAGAAACATTAAAATGGGATAAGCCAGAGCTGACTTGATTTTCGTGCGCAAGGCCTGCTGACCTTCCATGAAGTCGGCCAAACGCCCGAGAACGAGGTTCATCGTTCCCGAAGCCTCACCCGCTCTAACCATATTGATGTAAACCGGTGGGAATATTTTCGGAAAATTTGACATGCCCGTCGTAAGACTGTTTCCCTCGTTTACGCTCTCCCTTACTTTGGAAAGAATTGCCTTAAGCTGGGGATTTGCCGTCTGGGTAACAAGGGTAGTCAAAGAAGGAACCAGGGGCAATCCGGCTCCCTGAAGGGTGGACAATTGTCTCGTCATTAGAGCAATATCGTTCAACCCGACTCTTTTAAAGAGGTTTACACCTGCCGCTTTAGAATCGGAGGCCTCTCTTTTACGAGCCTGCGGTTCGCTGATATCAACGAGAAATAGTTCGGATTCCTTTAACTTTTGCCTCGCCGTCGCAATATTCACGGCATCTATCATCCCTTTTTGTTTATTTCCCCGGGTATTCAAGGCAATGTATTCATAAATGGGCATAACTTAGTCCATTGCTCCAGTTCATTGTCTAATAATATAAATTATTTCCTCATCGATAGCTATACATATTTACGATATGCATGCTGTCTGGTTACCATCAGAGCATCCCACCATATGCAACAGATCTGCCAAATGCTGAGGCCAAAGCAAGCATTTTATGTCTTACTCATGCCTTATCCTGTTCATCAAAGCATTTGTTATTGCGAGGATAATCAAATTGTTTAGATATTTTCTGCGCTTGGCCAGCCACTTGCAATCATGTACTTCACGATACTTGTAATGACACGAAGGAAGATTCTTTCTAAGCAGAGAAATGGGATACCCGATAGGACCATATGACCCACCTGAAATCGGAGCATTTTAGGGTAGCCCGGGAAGGGACGAACTTTCCCGAAATTCGTGAAGAAGGTCTAAAGATGCAAGTGTGAGTATATATGTAAATGGGAAAAATTAACAAATTAAAACAGAATGAGGAGGTTTTGTCATGAAAAAGTTAAAGGTTCTGCGTAAGTATCTCTTGTTTGTCCTGTTCCTGAGTGTTTAT
The DNA here is from genome assembly GCA_003451635.1 of Syntrophus sp. (in: bacteria). Classification (GTDB taxonomy): domain Bacteria; phylum Desulfobacterota; class Syntrophia; order Syntrophales; family UBA8958; genus UBA8958. Next base: position 7,838 of record DMAT01000379.1, read on the forward strand.
CTGGCTACGGGATGCGGAGGAGGCAGCGGATCGAATCCAGGCTCATCAAGCACAACCACAACCACAAGCACAACCACCGCAACCACCACGGACACCACCGCCACGGACACCACAGCACCCACGGTGAGTTCCACTAACCCTGCGAATGGTCTCACAGATGTGTGTATAAACAAGAACCTCAAAGCCACTTTCAGCGAGGAGATGCTCGCTTCATCGATCACCAATACCACCTTTACCCTGGCGAAAACCACCGGCATGGTGGACGAACCGGGAGCAGTGACCCTGGATGGGACGAAGAAGGTTGCGAGCTTTGACCCGACAGCCGATCTCCTGGCGGGCACCAACTACACCGCCACGATCAAGAGCGGCGCCAACGGAGTCAAGGACCTGGCAGGAAATGCGCTGGCAAGTGACTATTCATGGAGCTTTACAACCAGTGCTACCGGGGTATCGTGTGCCGCGGCGCCGACCCTTGGCAGGGAAGCGCCTTTCGGCGCTGCCGGAGGAGGCTCCGGGGCCACCAATGACGGGGTAAATTCAGTAATCAATGGGGATTTCGCGACCAAGGCTATTCTCACTGCGGATGTGACCGGATGGCACGATGAGCCGGCAAGCAGCTACACCTATGGTGACAACACCCCTCCTCACAATAATTACGATGTCTATACGGAAACCCCAGTGAAACATGGACAGGTGACCGGGAGAATCTACACGTGCACCGTTTCCACCACAGGCCCAACTTCCGGTGGTGTAAATGCCGCCTCATGCACGAAAGCAAACGAAGCCTATGACGATGCGTTAATAACGTATAATACCCTGGAAGGAACGGCAGG
>DMAT01000104.1 GCA_003451635.1 Syntrophus sp. (in: bacteria)
GAGTGGCGAAAGTCAGGATCACCGGTGGCGAGCCCCTGGTCAGGCGCGGGGTAGTTCCTTTCGTTGCCGCTCTGAAATCCGTACCCGGAATAGAGGACCTCAGCCTGACGACCAATGGTGTTCTTCTGGAGAGATGTGCAGCGGATCTTTTCGAGGCCGGGGTCAGGAGAATCAATGTCAGTCTCGATTCCCTCAATCCTGATAAATATCTTCAGATCACCAGGGGGGGACGTCTCAATGATGTCCTAAGGGGTATTGCGTCCGTTTATGCTCAGGGGTTTTCACCAATCAAAATCAACGTCGTGGCAATTAACGGATTCAATGATGATGAAATTCTCGATTTTGCCCGATTGACTCTGGACAATCCCTACCAGGTCCGCTTCATTGAATTGATGCCTCTGGGGCATCCGGGGCGGGATAATCTTGGCAAGTACCTGGCCAGTGAAATCATTATGCGGACCATTGCCGGCAAATATACCTTAAACCCGGTAAATGGCGAGCGGGAAAGGACGGACGGGCCGGCAAAGATGTACCGGATCGCCGGCGGCAGGGGAGAAATCGGTTTTATCAGTCCCGTAAGCCATCATTTCTGTCACCGCTGCAATCGACTGAGGCTGACGGCGGACGGAAATCTGCGCGCCTGTCTGTTGTCCGATGAGGAGGTAGATTTGAAGACCCCCCTGCGAACAGGCTGTACGGACAATCTGCTGGAGACGCTTATTAAGGAGGCTATTGCCGGGAAACCCCGGAAACACGAGGTCCAGTTTGATGAGCAATCCCTCCGCAAGTGTGTGAAAAACATGTCGGCAATTGGAGGTTAGCGGTCTTGAGTTTTCCTGAAGAAATTGCCCGTTCCTACGATGCCTGGCGGGAAACGCCCACCGGTCATTACATCGACAGCCGTGAAAAGAGCTTGATTCTGGATCTGGCTCAGCCCCGGGGGGGAGAACGGCTATTGGATGTCGGCTGTGGAACCGGCGATCATCTGTGGCTCTTCCGGAGGAAGGGATGTGATGTTACCGGCATCGATCCTTCCGCCCCCATGCTTGACATCGCCCGGCAAAAACTTGGACACAAGGCGGACTTCTATTTGGGGCGAGCGGAAGATCTACCCTTTTCAGACGATGAGTTTGATATTGTCACCTTCATCACCTCGCTGGAATTTACCGCTGATCCGGTGCAGGCTATTCATGAAGCCATTAGGGTTTGCCGGGGAAGGGTCTTCATTGGCGTCCTCAACAAATACTCCTGCCTCGGTGTTACCCGCCGGTTATCCGGTTCCTGTCGATCCTCCATATATGACCACGCCCGCTTCTTCAGTATCGGTGAATTGACGGCAATGATTCGCAGGCAGCTCGCGGGGGTAAGGATTCGCTGGGGAAGCTTGATCTCTCTGCCTTATAGCTGGTATGGTTTCGCCCGGGGGATCGAGGAGTCCCTGCCGGTCATGAATAATCCTCTGGGCGCTTTTCTGGGTTTGTCCTTTTCCGTCACCTTCACGCAGGTAACTATTCAGGAACCGATACGGGAATCAACGCGGATTGAAAGCAAAGGCAGACAACCCCTGCCGGGGGTGGTGCGGGTGATTAAGTAATTGCCATTTATTGACTTTTTACGGGCTCGTCAAATGATAAAGAAGGCAATGTTTTTCGAGGTATTGGCGGATCAGCAGGTTCAATGCCGCCTCTGCGCCCACGCCTGCCGGATAAAGAACGGCCAGAGAGGCGTCTGCGGCGTCCGGGAAAACCGGGAGGGAATTCTTTACAGCCTCAATTATGGAATGGTGGTTGCCGAAAATATCGATCCCATCGAGAAGAAACCCTTCTTTCATCTGTATCCGGGCTCCCTTTCCTACTCCCTGGCTACGGTGGGCTGCAATTTTCGCTGTACCTTCTGCCAGAATCATGAGATTTCCCAGCTACCCCGTGAGACGGGAGATATTGTGGGGCGGGCCGTCTCGGCAGCGGAAATTGTGGAAAGGGCCGTCAGTTCCGGTGCGAAGACCATTGCCTATACCTACACGGAGCCGACGATATTTTTCGAGTTCGCCTATGATATTGCCCGTCTGGCACGCGAGCAGGGGATTGGGAACGTATTTGTCACCAACGGTTATATGAGCCGCCAGGCTCTCGATGCCATTGCCCCCTATCTCGACGCCGCTAATGTTGACCTGAAGTCAATTCGGGAAGATTTTTATCGGGAGCAATGCGGCGCCCGGCTGCAACCGGTTCTGAATACAATCAGCAGGATGAAGGAACTGGGGATCTGGGTGGAAGTCACCACCCTCCTTATCCCGGGACTGAATGACAGCGATGATGAAATCGGAGGGATAGCGGATTTCCTGTGTTCCATACGAACGGAAACACCTTGGCATATCAGCCGTTTTCACCCCCGCTATCAGATGCTTGCCGGAAGGATTACCTCCGTTGAGGAAATCAGGAGGGCCGCAGGCATCGGCAAATCAAGGGGGCTCAAATATGTTTACAGTGGCAATGTGCCGGGAGAGACAGGGGAAAACACGTTTTGTTCCCGTTGCGGCAATCTCCTCATCAGCCGCTATGGCTTCCGTATCGAGCGCCTTAATCTCAGGGAATCGGTCTGCCCTGACTGTGCAACCCCTCTGGAAGGTCTCTTCAACGGTACGATAGCGAAATAACTTCAGCATCTTGCCTTTCATCCTTCAGGCCATCTTTAACCGGGCTTGCAATCGCCAAATGCTCAATGCAGAACTGCCTTACATATACCATATATTGTGGTTAAATTCGAGCCTCGCATGTACATGTTGTATTTTTTCTTTACATCCTCGCTTTCTTTTGGTAGAGTGCGGCAAATTTAAAGGAGCTCGTCCTGATCGCTTAAATGAAATTAAAGTATTTGGAAATCAGTGGGTTCAAATCATTCCGGGACAAGGTAGTCCTCGATTTTGCCGCGGGAGTAAGCGCCGTAGTAGGTCCCAACGGGTGCGGGAAGAGCAATGTGGTTGATGCGATCCGCTGGGTCATGGGAGAGCAGCGTATCAAGAGCCTCCGCGGCGCGAAGATGGAGGATGTCATCTTCAACGGCTCCCAGGAAGCGGCGCCCGTAGGAATGGCTGAGATCTCAATGATCCTTGCCGCGGATGGGGTTACTTTTCCCGATCCCTATACCGCTTGTTCAGAGCTGACCGTTACGCGGCGGCTGTTCCGGGATGGCGAGAGTGAATACGCCGTTAACGGTGTTACCTGCCGCCTCCTCGATGTCCGGGAATTCTTCCTGGGAACCGGTGTAGGGGCTCGTACTTACTCCATTATCGAACAGAACAGCGTCGCTTCCCTTGTCGAGGCGAAACCGGAAGAACGTCGCCAGTTCATTGAAGAGGCGGCGGGGATTTCAAAATACAAGACCCGAAAAGAGTCGGCCCTGCGCAAGCTTGAGGCCACAAAGCAGAATATTTTACGTCTGAACGATATCCTCCGGGAGGTGAAAAGTCAGCTCAACGCCGTATCCCGGCAGGCTAAACGGGCGGAACAGTATAGAGATCTAAAAGCAGCCATTCGCGAGGATGAGATTGCTGCGGCCCTTTACGCCTACATTGAATTATGTGAAAAACACACAAACCTTGCGCAACAGCAGGAAGCCTGGGAAAGGAGGGAAAGCGAGCTCAAGGCGTCTCTGGCGTCATGTGAGACCCTCCTGGCGGCGGCAAAACTTGAAGTCGTAACCCAGGAGTCGGAGCGGTCCCAATACCAGGAGAAAATATATCAGTTGCGGACAAGCATCCAGGTCAAGGAGAAGGGCGTCGAATTCTCAAAAGGCAGGATAGCCGACATTAACGCCCGGAAGGAACGACTCGGGGAGGAGATCCGTCAATTAAAAGCCCGTCATGAGGAGCTGCTTCGTGAGCGGGAAAGGATTACGGTCTTGCAGCAGGTTCTGGATGGGGATATCGCCCAGGCACAAGACCACACCAAAGATGTAGAAGGCAAGGTATCGGAAATCAAACGGGAATTATCCTCCCGGCAGCAGCATCTCGAAGAAAACAAGGTTCAATTGATTGACATTGCTGCGGAGAAATCGCGGCTGAACAATAATTATGGTCATTTGGTCAGGGTTATCGATGATCTGGGCAGAAAGAGGGAAAGAAACAACAAGGATATCGGAGATCACCGGCAGGGTGTTTTACGCCTTGAGGAGCGCCTGAAGGAACTTGCTGCGTCATTGAACGAGGATCTTGAGAGGCTTGGGCAGCTTCGCAGCAGTAAGGCAACGGCGGCGGAGGAATGGGAGAATGCCCGCACCGAACTTCAGGAGGTTGAGGGGATGATCGATAGTCTCAAGGAAGATCTCAACAGTCGGTCTTCCCGATTTACATCCCTGAAAGAGCTCCATGATGGATATGTCTGGTGTAATGAAGCCACCAGATCGATCATGATGGCCCAAGAAACGAAGGGTTTGCAAGGCGTCGCGAGAGATCAGGTGATCGGCCTGGTTGCCGAACAGATCCGCGTTCCCCAAGCTTATGAAACTGCTGTGGAAGCGGTGCTGGGAGACAAACTCCAGTATGTAGTTGTCAGGAGTCACGAGGCGGGAGTACAGGCAATCGATTATTTAAAAGAAGCGGCCGTGGGAAGAAGCAGCTTTGTCCCCCTCCAAGTTCGTCATGCCGCCCAGCGAACGGCGAATGCCGAACATCTGCGGGAAACGGAGCGGCTGATCGATCGTATCGAAGTGGCGGAATCTTTTCGAGGGATTGCGGAATACCTCCTGGGGGACGTCCTCCTCATTCCCAATCTCCGGAACGGCCTCGATCTGTGGAATAGAAACGGATTCCGGGGAACCTTTGTAACCCCTGACGGCGACATGATCAGCCCCCAAGGGGTCTTGACGGGGGGACGCAATGGGAAAGGTGATCGCAGCCTCCTTAAGAACAAGCGGGAGATGGAAGCACTGGAGGCAGGTATTCGTGATTTGTCCACTGCTCTGCAGGAAGAGGGGATGAGGAAAAAGCGCCTCGTTTCCCTGGCGGCGAGGGGGGAGGAGGATCTGAATTCATTGACCTCCGATATCCATGCGGTGGAATTGCAGTGTAACAGCCATAAAAAGGACGTCGAGCGATATCAGGAAGAGCTGAAGCGAATCCGGCAGACCCTGAAAATTCTCGAATTCAACAGCGAGAATCTGGATGAAGAGGACCAACAGGCCCGTGAGAAGCTGAAAAATGGCCAGGAGGATCTCGAAGGTCAGAAAAAGCTTGAAGCAGCCATCCAGGAGACCCTTGCCGTATTGCAGGAGAAGGTCGGGCAACTCCGCCGGGGACTGGAAGACAGGGACAGGGAATTAACCGCAGAAAAAGTTCGCCAGGCATCGCTCGCGGAAAAGCAAAAATCTGCCGTCAGATCGTTTGAGAGAATAAATACGGAAATCGATATCCTGACGGAAAAGATCAGAGAGAGTATGGAGGATTCTTTGACATCGAAAAGTCAGGTCGAAGAAATCCAGGGGGCAGTTGCCCGTGAAGAGCTGCAACTAGCCGATTTATATAAGTCATTTGCAGAGATGGAAGGGCTCCTTGCGGAAAAAAAGGATCTCTATGCCCTTGCCGAGGCCTCCCTGAAGGATTGGGAAAGCAAGAGCCGGGAGGAGAAGGAAAAATCCGATCAAATAATCAAGCAGGGGCGGGACCTGGAAACGGTTGCGCGCGAGATTTCCTATCAGATGGACAGTTTGAGCAGGATGATCGCGGAGAAATATGGGATCGTACTTCATGAACAGGCAGGGGATGTGCAGCGGATCAATGATGAAGACATGAAGGTTATGCAGGAGAGGCTCGTGAAGAACCGTCAGCTTCTCGATGCCTTCGGAGAGGTCAACCTCCTGGCGATCAGCGAATATGATCAATTGAAGGAGCGGCTCGATTTTCTCACCTCCCAGGCCCGGGACCTCGATGCCTCTGTCCAAACCCTTGAGCAGACAATTGCCAAGATCAATCGGGTTTCCCGGCAGCGATTTGCCGAAACCTTTGACGCGGTAAGGGTTTGTTTCCGGGAGATGTTTTCCCGGATCTTCCCTGGCGGCAAAGGGGAACTGCACCTGACTGATGAAAGCGATCTCCTGGAAACAGGGGTTGATATCGATATCCAGATTCCCGGAAAGCGACCGCAAAACATCAGTCTCCTGTCGGGAGGCGAGAAATCCCTGGCTGCCATCGCCCTGATTCTGGCAATTATTATGTACCGGCCGACGCCATTTCTTGTCCTGGATGAGGTGGACGCCGCTCTCGATGACGCCAATGTAGATCTTTTTGCAAAAATCATTAAAGAGATCGCAGCCAATTCTCAGGTAATCCTTATTACCCACAACAAAAGAACCATGGAAGTCGCCGAAAATCTCTTTGGAGTCACGATGCAGAAGCAGGGGATCTCCGCGGTGGTTTCGGTCTCCCTGAACTGATCAAGATAGAGGTAAAGATGCTCGATGTATTTAAGAAAAAAGGTTTTTTTGACAAGTTGAAGGACGGCCTGGCCAAGACCAGGGATATCCTTTTAACCGATGTCGATGATTTGATCCTCGGGGAGAAAAAGATCGATCAGGACCTCTTTGACGAGTTGGAAGAAGTCCTGATCCGTTCCGATGTCGGTCCGGTTTTTACCGGTGAATTAATCGAAAAAATGAAGGAGCAGGTCAAGAGAAAGGAACTGAGCCGCTCGGACTTATTGAAGAAAATCCTCAGGGACACGATGAAGGAAATTCTGATGAAAAAGGAGACTCCCCTCCAAATTCCGGCGGAGGGTCTATATGTCATCATGGTTGTCGGAGTTAACGGAACGGGAAAGACCACCACCATCGGGAAGATTGCCCACGAATTGAAAAGCAGGGGCGAGAAGGTCCTCCTGGTTGCGGCCGACACTTTTCGGGCGGCGGCTATCGAACAGTTGGAGGTCTGGAGTCAGCGCGTCGGCGTGCCGCTTATCAAACAGAAGCCCAATGCCGACCCGGCGGCGGTTGTTTTTGATTCCATCAAGGCGGCAAATGCGGGCAGAGGACGGGTCCTCATCATTGATACGGCAGGCAGACTCCACACCAAAGTCAATCTCATGGAAGAATTGAAAAAGATGAAGCGGATTGTGGAACGGGAACTGCCGGGGGCTCCTCAAGAGATCCTCCTGGTTGTCGATGCCACGACGGGACAGAATGGTTTGATCCAGGCCAAGATGTTCAAGGAAGAGATTGGCGTGACCGGCATTGTGCTGACCAAACTCGATGGGACGGCCAGGGGCGGGATCATTATCCGGATTGTCAAGGAACTGGAAATACCCATCCGTTATGTCGGAGTCGGTGAAGGTCTTGAAGATCTGCAACCCTTTCATGGCGAAGCCTTTGTGGATGCCCTGTTTGGAAGCGATAAACAGTGAAACCTGCTAAGATCATTGAGTGTATCCCGAATTTCAGTGAAGGAAGAGACCCGGAGATAATAAAAGCGATTGCCGCGGCGGTCTCTGCCGTGTCCGGCGTAAGATTGCTCGATTATTCATGGGACAGGGATCATCATCGCAGCGTCATTACTTTTCTTGGCGAGCCGGAATATGTTTATGAGGCGGCCCTGGCAGCGGGAAGCAAGGCCTTGGATCTTATCGATCTGAGCCGCCATGACGGCGTTCATCCGCGGATCGGGGCCGTCGAC
>DMAT01000156.1:0-1992 GCA_003451635.1 Syntrophus sp. (in: bacteria)
TGCGGGCAAATTCATGGAGGTCCTCAACAGTTTGGCCCTGCGTGTGGACGCAAGTTCTCACCCGCTGCTGGCGGTCAGACCGCCCAAGAAACTCCGGGTGATCTGTATGACCTCGGATCGGGGGCTGTGTGGCGGTTTTAATACCAACCTGATCAAGGCAACGGAGCGTTTCNNGATGTAACCCTTGTCCCCGTTGGCCGTAAAGGACGCGATTATTTTAGGAAAAAAACGAAAATCATCAATGACCGCGTCGATGTGTTTAAGATATTCGATATGAGTCTCGCCGTTGAGATTTCCAATGATATTATCCCTTCCTTCCTTAAGGAAGAGTATGATGAATTATATCTCGTCTATAACGAATTTAAAAATGTCTCTATCCATCGTCCGGTTGTGGTAAGGCTTTTTCCCCTTCCCTCCATAGGACAGGAGGAAGCGACGGATCCGGAAAAACGCATCGATTATATCTACGAACCTTCAGATGAAGTCCTGCTGGACAGGATACTTCCCATGTACGTGCGGGTCCTGATTTACCGAGCCCTCTTGGAGACATACGCCGGAGAAAACGGGGCGAGGATGGCGGCTATGGACAATGCGACCCGTAACTGTGAAGAATTGATCGGTTCGCTGTCACTACAGTACAACAAGGCAAGGCAAGGGGCGATTACGGCAGAGCTGATGGACATCGTCGGCGGCACGGAGGCCTTGTCAAAAGGATAGTAACATTAACCACTTTTTGAAGGAGATGGGTATGAATATAGGAAAGATTGTGCAGGTAATTGGGCCGGTCATCGATGTTGAGTTTGAGGAAGGTAAACTTCCCTATATCCTGAACTCAATCCTCATAACCAACCCGACCATCAATGACGAAGAAGACAACTTGATCGTTGAGGTAGCCCAGCATCTGGGTGATAACGTAGTTCGCTGCATCGCCATGGACATTACCGATGGTCTGGTTCGGGGTATGGCAGCTAAGGATACCGGAGCCCCCATTATGGTTCCCGTCGGCAAGGAATGCCTGGGCAGGATTCTCAATGTCGTGGGTAGGCCCGTAGATGGTCTGGGTCCCATTGATGCTAAAAATATGATGCCGATTCACCGAGACGCCCCCTCGTTCCTCGAGCAGAATACCTCGGTACACGTTCTCGAAACGGGCGTCAAGGTTATCGATCTCCTCGTACCGTTCCCCCGGGGCGGCAAAATGGGTATGTTCGGCGGTGCCGGCGTGGGCAAGACCGTCGTCATGATGGAGATGATCCATAACATCGCCATGCACCACGGTGGAATTTCCGTGTTTGCCGGTGTGGGCGAGCGGACCCGTGAAGGAAACGACCTTTATCGTGAAATGCTGGAATCGGGCGTCATCAAACAGGCCGCTCTGATCTATGGCCAGATGACCGAGCCTCCGGGAGCGCGGGCGAGAGTGGCCCTTACAGCCCTGGCCGCGGCGGAATACTTCCGGGATATAGAAGGACAGGACGTGCTCCTTTTTGTTGACAATATCTTCCGTTTCACCCAGGCAGGCTCCGAGGTTTCGGCCCTTCTGGGAAGAATGCCCTCAGCCGTCGGTTACCAGCCGACGTTGGCCACGGACCTTGGTGCTCTCCAGGAACGGATTACCTCGACCAATAAGGGATCCATTACGGCAGTCCAGTGCGTGTATGTTCCCGCAGACGACTTGACCGACCCAGCGCCAGCTACAACCTTTGCTCATCTCGACGGGACCGTCGTTTTGTCCAGACCCATTGCCGAGCTTGGTATTTATCCCGCGGTGGACCCCCTTGATTCAACATCGCGGATTCTTGATCCGAATGTTGTCGGGTTGGAGCATTACTCTGTTGCCCGTCTGGTCCAGGTGACCCTGCAAAAATATAAGGATCTCCAGGATATTATTGCGATTCTGGGCATGGATGAACTTTCCGAGGAAGACAAGCTGACCGTTGGCAGGGCGAGAAAGATTCAGAGATTCCTGTCCCAGCCCTTCTTCGTTGCCGC
>DMAT01000156.1:2027-5191 GCA_003451635.1 Syntrophus sp. (in: bacteria)
CGGAGCAGGCCTTCTACATGGTTGGCGGTATCGAGGAAGTTATTGAAAAGGCGAAGAGGCTGTCGGAATAGCCGGAGGATTGCACATGGCTGATGAATTGATGTTGGAAATTGTCACACCGGAAAAACTTGCCTTCAGCGGCAAGGTGGAAGAGGTGACCGTACCGGGGAGTGAAGGAGAATTCGGTGTCCTGAGGGGCCATGCGTCGCTGCTGAGTTCCATTCAGATCGGCGAGTTGAGCTATACCAAGGATAACAAAAAGGTCTGTTATGCCGTTGATACGGGCTATGCCGAGGTATTGTCCAGCAAGGTGACCATTCTGGTCGAAGGAGCGGAGCGGTCCGACATGATTGACAAGGATCTGGCCCGGAAGGCAAAGGCTGATGCTGAAGCCAGACTGGCAAAGATGGCCAAGGAAGATCAGGATTACGAGAAGGTTAAGGCCGCTGTAACCAGGGCGGAGATGCGTCTCAGGGTGGCGGAAAAGGGCTGATCAGAGTTGAAATATGAGTCACTACCGGCCGGGGAAGTTTACTTTCCCGGCCTTTTTTTCAGACAGACTCTTGTTCTCCGTTTATAAATCAAAGATGAAATCAAGGCGGCAAGGAAGAGGCGACGCAGGCGTATTGTTTATACGTTGAGTAGCCGATGACGAAGCCAACGAAGATAGCGCTTTGATTTATAAACGGAATTACTCCTGGTCGGAGATGAGAATATCGATGACTTCGTACTCCCGTATGCCCCCGGGAGCGTTAACGCGGGCGGTGTCGCCGACGGACTTGCCCACCAGGGCCTTGCCGATCGGCGAGGTTACGGAGATCTTATTCAGTCCTATATCCGACTCATGGGGGCCGACAAGTTGATAGGTGGTATCCTTTCCGGTTTTGGCATCCTCGATGGTAACGGATACTCCGAAGACAACCTTGTCCGTGGAGAGATTTTGCAAGTCGATGATTTCCGAGGTGGCAAGGTTATTTTCCAATTCCTGAATCTTGCCATGAATGAAGGACTGTCTTTCCTTGGCAGCCGTATATTCGGCGTTTTCAGATATGTCACCGTGGGCGCGCGCTGTTTCAATATCCCGGACATTCTCCGGAACGGCGACGTTCTTGAGATGTTCCAAATCCTTCTTGATCTTTTCAAATCCTGCTTTGGTGATGGGTGCTTTCTTCATGCTCCGATGACTCCCTGCGGCAGTATAATGCCGAAATTATTGTCTCATTCCTAATGGATAAAAACCATGCTGTCAAGGCGGATTTGATCTTTCTTTTTCACTTTTCACTTACGGCGAATGCGGATTATGACGAATGATCAGTTACGGCGGGAATGCGACAAAAGAGTGGGGGATTGTCGGACCTGAAAAATATGTGTTTGCTGTACGGGATAAAGTACATATGGAGCCAGTGGAGTGAATGAGATAAACCATGCAGAAAGCGATCTTGCAATAGCGCGTCTTGGAGATGGCAAGCCCGGTGTGCTGCCTCAAAAATAGTAAAATGGGCGCGAGAATCCATCGCGGCAAGATTCGGTTGAAGATCATTTATGGAAGAAAGGACCATGAGTAGTTGAAAAATATTAGGGTTCTGATTGCGACTGTTAAGCAATTGTCCTTCCCTCGGAATCGAATGGCGGAATCAACCGGGACACGCAGAAGCCCGGCAGAAAATTATGCAATACTCAATTGATGTCCTTGGGGGGCATATTTCCCAAATAGCTGGTGCTCTTATTATGGCTTGCATCGTAGCTTATCTTGCTGGTTTTAACAATCGCAGAAACCGGTGTGCCGTCGCTGCCGAAAAGTTCAGGAATGCTTTCTATAATGAATTAAAAGGGCTTTACCCTACGCCAACCGATTTGCCTAAAGATTTCCATATTCTTGATAACCGTTTGAGAAAATCATTCATGGTTCTCCAATGTGCCGTGGACGAATTTAAACATTTCATCCCTTGGTATCGCAGATGGTTCTTTTTCAGGGCGTGGCACAGGTATCGTCTCGGGAAAGATGGGCGTGACATTGACCAACAATATTATGGCCAATACAAAAGTGGGGAAACTGTGACATCTAACCAACACGGCAAAGAAATAATAGAAATTACTGACGGTAAAAAGAATTTTAAACACAACGTGGATAGACTTATGAAATATGCAAGAACCTTATAACGAGCGGTATCGCCGGCCATCACTTCACAAGGCTTTCACAGGTGCTTTGAGTGAGCGGGCTCGCTTGATGAAGGCAGTATCGAAGGTATAAAAAGACACGCCTTCCGGACTCGATGCCAAATGCATGGCGTCGGCGAAATCGAGCCCCTTTTCGTAAAAATCGATCGCTTTCTCCAGTTGATCCGGCATTTCTACCTGCACGTTGGGCAAACCAAGGATGTGCCGAAAGGCCCGGATGATGGCCGTTGCAGGAAGCTCATAGGCGGCGCGCAGAACCCATTCCAACTCCAGGATCGTTGTTTTTGCAACAAAGATTTCCTCCGCTTCGGCTAAAACAGCCAAGGCCCGCTTTGCCTGGTCGGGTTCGTCGTTGGTGACGTAACGGACCCAGACATTGGTGTCCAGTGCGATCATATCGCTTTTCCTTTCCGCCAGCGCTTGCGGATGTCCCCTTGAATCGCCTGCTCCATGTCCTGTACATTGATAATTGGTCCCTGGTAACCGGTACAGCCAAGTCCGTCCTCCGGACGGGTGAGCGGAAATTGCCGGCTGGGTTTCAGAAGGATGCCGGAGGCTATCTCCTCGACAATAAACCGAGTGCCCGGCCGCCATCGGCGGCTCTCCCGAAGGGACTTGGGGATGACGATCTGACCTTTGCCGGACAGCGTAGTGGTAATCATAGCCACCTCCTGAGTGTGTAAGATTCGGTAAGACGGAAAGTAGCAGTTTTTTCGTTGAAGGTCAAGCAAGAGCTGACCCTGGCGAGCCCCTTGCGTGGGGGTTGGATTTGTGTTAGGGAGCGGTCAGGATGTTGGATAATTATCAAAGAGACATAAACTATTTAAGAATTTCCATCACCGACCGCTGCAACCTCCGGTGCCGGTATTGCATACCCAAAGAGGGGCTGTCCCTGATCGGGCACGACGATATCCTGCGCTATGAAGAAATTCTTAGGGTAGTGAGGATTGCCGTATCCCTGGGAGTGGCGAAAGTCAGGATCACCG
>DMAT01000313.1 GCA_003451635.1 Syntrophus sp. (in: bacteria)
ATTGGAAATTTCCCAGGGTACCGTCTGGGAACTTAATTCAACGGTTTTATACTGTTTCAGTATTCCCCGGGCCACATTCAGGTCATGGTTGATTTTCTGTTGAATCAGATCGTTCGACGTTTCGCACAAGCCGTAAACATCCTTGGCAATCTGGGCGATATTCATCATGGCGAAGGTACTCATTTCCTTGCCTGCCACTTGGGAAACGGATGTCTGAAACTGACCCACGAGAACAATCATCACCAGAACTGGCAAAAAAGCCGCTAATACGGCAAGACCAATAACCTTTTTCTTCAAGGTGATCTGGATCTTCATGTCTCCCCCTAATTTGATTAACGATGGGCAACTCAATATCATCTTATCCCGTTAAATCAAAGAATAATCTCAGGTGAAAATGCGAGACTTCTTGCGCTCATGATCATTATTTAGGCCTACCATTGAGTCGTTAATCTTTTCGGCTTATAGCTCTTGACATTTCCCACCATTTTTGTCTTTATCTTCCGCAGTCTCACCTTTCATACCGGAGGAAGTCATGGGTCATGCGACAAGTATCCTGCTTAGCCGCCTTTGTCTCATTCTACTTAATTTACTATTCTTTGCAGGAACTCCCCAGGCCCTTGCCGGGGACGCCATTCGCATTAACGGATCGGGAAGCGGCCTGGAAATGATGAAACCCCTCATTGAAGGCTACGGCAAAGCCTCTCGGGGGGTCACGTTCATAATGGAAAAGCCATTAGGAAGTTCGGGGGCGATAAAAGCGCTTCTTGCCGGCGCCATTGATATCGCCGTGACAAGTAAGCCCCTCAAGCCGGAAGAAATAGCGCGGGGAGGGAAACTCAGATATTTTGGCAAAACCCCGCTCGCAATTGTAACCGAAAAAAATGTTCCCCTAAAGACCATTTCAATCAAAGAATTAGAAGATATTTATTCAGGCAAAACAACAAAATGGCCAAACGGTGAAACCATCAGGATAGTACTGCGTCCGAATGAGGATATTGACACGCACATTTTGAAGGGACTTTCGCCCGGTATGGCCGAGGCCGTCACGAAAGCGCAGCGCCGACAAGGGATGATCATCGCTGTAACTGATCCCGAATCGAATGACATGGTAGCAAAGACTGCGGGCAGTATCGGCGCTTCCGGTCTCACCGGTGTAATTGTCGGCAAAGAACCCCTGCATGTCCTCGCTCTCGACGGCGTCATGCCGAGCCGAAAAGCCCTTGCTGGTGGTACCTACCCCCTCGCCAAGAACATAAACTTTGTTACTACCGGCAAACTTCCCCATGCCGCCGCAAAATTCCTTGCCTTCATCTACTCGAACAAGGGACGCGCCATTGCGGAAAAGGCTGGCGTCCTTATTACGGCTGACGGCAAATGATCTCAAGTTCAGACTCCATAACCCGCACTTCATCCGTACTGACGGCGATAATCAGTCTGATTGTCGCCATCTCTATTCCTGCGGGCTATTTCGTAATTAACTACCAACACATTGGAGGAAGTGCCAAAGCCGAGATCGCACTCTCTGCGCGGACCATTGAAGGACTGGTCAATAATAATCCCCTTTCCTGGCAGTTCGAGGAGATTCGTCTTCAAGAAATACTGGAGCGCCGCCTCGATCTTGATAACCGCGAAAAGCGGATAATCAGGGATATGCAGGGGCAGATCATCGCACAGACGAGTGAACCCCTACCAAATTATGCGGTCACATTTAGCCAACTCATTTATGATTCAGGCACACAAGTGGCACGAGTTGAAGTTAAGCGCTCAATCTCCCCTCTTATTGCCCGGACAGCTCTAATAAGTGTATTTTCCGTTCTCTCAGGAATTATTATCTTCCTTCTTTTTCGTACTTTCCCGTTGCGAGCCGTTCGAAGGGCCTATCACGACTTGGAAGAAAATGAGCAACGCCTAACGCTCGCCTTAAAGTCAGGAATTTTTGGCGTTTGGGATTTGGATATCAAAAAGAACGTCATGGTTTGGGACGACAGGATGTACGAAATCTATGGTGTTTCAAGAGATTCCGTTAAGGTGGTAATAGATGCCTGGCAAAACGGCATTCATTTGGAGGACCGCGACCTGGCTTTGGAAGACTTCCGAAACGGAGTTCTCGGCGAGAAGGTCTACAATACTGAATTCCGTATAGATCATCCTGATGGTAAGGTTAGATATACAAAGGCCGACGGCATTTTGATACGGGATACGGAGGGGAAACCCTTAAGAATGATCGGTTTGAACTGCGACATCACTGAACGCAAACAGATGGAGGCGGACAAAGAAAAACTGGAGGCCCAAAACCTGCAACTCCAGAAGACCGAAAGCTTGGGCCGTATGGCCGGAGCTATTGCCCATCACTTCAACAACCAGCTCGGAGTGGTGATCGGGAATCTGGAGATGGCTATTGACGTCCTGCCGCAAGGTGCGGAGCCCGCCGATATACTGACCGCATCCATGCAAGCGGCATGGAAGGCGGCGGAGATGAGCGGCCTAATGCTGACCTACCTCGGACAATCGTCAGGCGAACGTGAGCCCCTGGACATTTCCGAAACCTGCCTACGGAGCCTGCCCGTCCTCCAGGCCGTCATTCCGGGGAAAGTGGCACTGGAGACCGCTTTGCCTTCCCCCGGTCCAATCATCATGGCAAACGCAAATCGGATCCAGCAGGTCATAAGCAACCTGGCCACCAATGCCTGGGAAGCGATCGATAAGAGCCAGGGCGTCATTCACCTGAACGTCAAAACAGTTTCCCCGGAAGAAATCCCCACAGCGCATCGTTTACCCATCGGCTGGCAACCGCAGGACTCCGCCTATGTTTGCCTGGAAGTGACGGACACGGGCAGCGGGATCGCGGCCAATGATTTCGATAAGCTCTTCGATCCGTTTTTCTCCAGCAAGTTTATCGGTCGGGGTCTTGGTCTGCCCGTGGTTCTGGGGATTGTGAAGGTGTACGGCGGGGCTGTCACGGTAGAGAGCGAACCGGGACGAGGGAGTACATTCCGCGTCTTCTTACCCTTATCTGCCGAAGAAGCAGCTCCCCGACAGCCGAACGAAGCGTCTCAAGCCCCGGAAATGGAATGGGGCGGGACGGTGCTGCTGGTCGACGACGAGGAGATGTTGCGCGCCACGGCCGCAGCCATGCTCAAGAGTCTGGGTTTTCTCGTGCTTGAAGCAAAGGACGGTGTCGAAGCGATTGAGATGTTCCGAGAGCGCCGGGACGAAATACGTTTCGCCCTTTGCGACCTGACTATGCCACGAATGAACGGTTGGGAGACATTAACGGCTCTGCGCAAACTTGCGCCCGACTTCCCGGTAATACTGGCCAGCGGCTATGACAAGGCCCATGTCATGTCAGGAGACCATCCCGAATGGCCCCAGGTCTTTTTGGGA
>DMAT01000336.1 GCA_003451635.1 Syntrophus sp. (in: bacteria)
TGGATCGGATTCTCTTGGCCATCTGATTCCTCCTTCAGCTAACAGTGTAATAGACGGAGAATATTCCGCCATATCAGGGCATATAGATGGAATAAATTTCCACTTATTGTGATATCAAACTACGATATACGGAATAATGGCCAGAGCATTTTCCGCTTATTACAAATTGCCTTGCCAAATTACACATTATTTACGATGTTGAGGTAGCGAGCATGGGAAATAAACCGAAGTTTCTCCCTAATCCGAATCTCAAGTTAATGGACCAGGTTCGAGAGGTCCTTCGTTATCACCGTTCCGCTTTTCGCATGGGGCAGACCAATTGTCAATGGATGCTTCGTTATATCCACTACTTCGGCGGCAAGACCCATCCGCTATGTGCTGGGGAAAGAAACGGTACTATAGAAATTCTTCCCGCTTTTTTTCTTCCAGGGCTTCCACGACCTTTTTCACCTCCTGGGAGGCCCCCCGTTTACAGATCAGCAGGGCGTCGTCTGTTTCCACGACGATCAGGTCCTCGACATCCACCAGGGCGACGAGCTTCTTTGGTGAATAAACCAGGGAATTGCGGGAGTTTACGCTGATCAGTCCTTCCCGGTTCCGGGCGGCGATCCCCTGGGCGTCCTTTTCCGAAACCTCCCACAGGGCGTCCCAACTCCCCACGTCGGACCAGCCGAAGTCGGCGGGAATGACGAGGGTATTTTTCGCCTTTTCCATGACGCCATAATCAATGGAGATGGAGCGAAAACTGCCGTAAACATCGGCGATGACCTTTGCCTCCGCCGGTGTGCCCAGGGCCTTGTCGATATCAAGAAGGCCCGCATAAATGTCAGGCAGGGAGGACTCCATTTCCTTGAGAATGGTCGCGGCTTGCCAGATGAACATGCCGCTGTTCCAGAAAAATCCCCCCTTGGCAAGGAAGGTTTTCGCCAGTTCAACATCCGGTTTTTCCCGAACGGACTTGACGGTGAAGATATCTTCCCCCCGTTCGCAGGCGGCAAGTTTGCCCTCCTCAATGTAGCCATAGCCCGTTTCCGGTCCCGTGGGCCGGATGCCGATGGTCACCAGATGATCTCCCCGGGCGGCCATGTCGGCGGCGGCTGCCAGAATGTGGCGAAAGTGCTCCTCATCGGCAATCAGATGATCCGAGGGCAGGACGGCCATCACGGCATTTTCCCCACCCCTTTTGCGGACCACGAGGGCCGCGAGCCCTATGCAGGGGGCGGTGTTGCGGCCCACCGGTTCGATCAGAATGTTCTCCGGCGGGATTTGGGGCAGTTGCCCCATCAACTCGCGGGCATGACTGGCCCCGGTGACAATGAGGATTTTTTCCGGCGGCGTCAGGGGGATTATCCTCTCCACCGTTTCCTGAATGATGGTATTTTCGCTGCAAATATCGAGCAGGTGTTTGGGGAGGCGGTTTCTGCTCCGCGGCCAGAACCGGGCGCCCTTGCCTCCCGCCATGATGACGGCATACATGATTTATGTTCGTCCTTTCTTTGTTGTTTTCTCCCGTTTAATATACTCTTTTCGGGTTATATTAGCACTAATTGAATTATTTTGCATAGCTGAAAAGGACATATTTGTCGCGATGAGTCACCAGCGGTGGAAAAGAATCTTTTTCTTGTTCGACGATAATTAATGGTTGTCGGATTGAAAAGTGTGGTATACATGAAACCAAGATTCGGGAAGGAAAAATTTATGTCATCCGTTGGAAAAAATGTCGACGCCCTTTGCACCAAGTGCGGGATGGTTCTCGCCCACATCGTTCTTTATGAAGTCAGAGGTGTGATTGCAAATGTCAAATGCAAGACCTGTGGGGCTGAGCACAAGTATCGGGGATCAAAACCCCGGACGAAAAGCAGTGAAATATCAAAAGAGCGAACCCGTCGCGTCGGAACAAAGGCAGACGAAGAGAGCAGGCAGGCGGAAGCGGCAGAGACGCAACGCTGGCTGCTGAGGCAGCAGGACTTAAGGGAGAATGCGGCCATTGTGGATTATCGCATGACCAACCGGTATCAGAGGGGGGATGTGATCAATCATCCGTCCTTCGGGATCGGTTTCGTGGAGAAGATTCTGGAAGAGCAGCGGATGGATGTCCTCTTTAAGGGCAACCTGAAACGCATGGTCATGAATTATCAAGCCCCGGCAATGGCCAAGGCTTAACAGTTCACCTAAGAAATCCTTCGACAGCCTGGACCGGCGATGCGGCTGCGGCCCCCCGTCTCCGGGATGACCTGTATCTGGGCGCTGATCCGATCCTTGAGAGCGGCGACATGGGAGATAACGCCGATTAGCTTCCCCTCCCGGCGGAGGCCGGCCAGCGTTTCCAGTGCCGTTTCGAGGGCGTCTTCGTCAAGAGTTCCAAATCCTTCATCGAGAAAAAGGGAATCAACACGCACATTCCGGCTGGCCATCTGTGAAAGGCCCAGGGCCAGGGCAAGGCTGACGAGGAAGCTCTCGCCGCCGGAGAGGTTTTTTGTGGAGCGGATCTCCCCTGCCTGGTAGTTGTCGATCACATTCAGTTCCAGCGGCTGCACGACATCCCTGAGGAGCAGATAACGGTCGGTCATCTTCCGGAGCTGGCGGTTGGCGTGGGAGATCATCATCTCGAAAGTCAGCCCCTGGGCAAAATTCCGGAATTTCTTGCCGTCCGCAGAGCCGATCAATTGATGCAGCGTGTCCCAGCGGAGGCATTCCTTTTTCTGAGCGTCAAGCTGCCGGAGGCGTTCCTGCTGTTTGTTCTTCATGGATTCGTTGTCCTGCAAAGTTTTGATCATGCCGCCGATTTCCAGTCTTATCTGTTTGAGGTTCCCATCACAAGAAATGATATTTTCCCGAAGCGTTGCCAAGGGTTGCTCTGTGAGGTGTTTTTCCTGCGCGGCGGCGAGGGCCGCTGCCTTGTCCCTTTGGCGGGTTTCCAGTTCGGTTTTCTCTCTGATGAGGCCCTTTTCTCTTTCTGCGAGCTCTTCCCGCACCTCTTCAGGCAGGCAGGATAGGACGTAGTCCTGCTCATCTGCAAATCCCGCCCTCCTTATACCCTCGGCCAGTTTCTTCCTCGCCCCTGCCAGTTCCCCCTCCCGCTTTTCCGTCCTTTCTTTCGATCCCCCGATTTTCTCTTTGANNACAATGATTTCCTCCTCTATCCTCCGGTTCTTCTCCATTGCCTGCTCCAGGAATTTACCCGCCTGGTCAACGGCGGCGGCCAGCTTCTGCTCCTCAACATCGGGGTTCCCTTCTCCGAAGATCTCCCGGCGGGAGGAAAGGAGGACTCCATATGCCGCGGCTCCCACGTCGCGGTCTTTGCGTCTGGTCGCCAGTTCCCCTTCCAGGCTGTCCAGCAGGGCGATTTCCCTGTCAATTTCCCCTTTGATTTCCTGGATTCTTTTTTCCCCGGCCGTTTGCCGGACCTCCATATCCTGCCAAGTCTTCTGTCGTCGGATAAGGACTTCCAGTACTGCTTCGAGACCGGTGACGGGGATCTCTTTGATTCCGAATGGTTCAACATCCCGCTGCACCATGGCTTGAACCTGATCTAACTGTTCTTTCCGGGCAGAGCCCTCCAGAAGCAGCCGCTCCTGTTCCCGATCCGCCGTTTCAAGCTTATGCCGGGCCTCCTGCCGGGCCTTGCCGGCGGCGTCAAGTTTGGCCCGGATTGTTTCCAGGTCTTTTTGCGCCGCCGCCCCCTTTTTGCTTTTCTCCTCCGCAGCGCTGATAAGCGCGGCTATTCTGCCCATGTTTTCCTTCAGACCTGCAAGCTGATCGTTCAATACCGCGACGCGCTGTTCCGCAGCCACGGTCAGATGCAGATCACTAAGAAATTCGGCGCATAGTTTTTCATCCCCTGCCAGGGCCGCCAGCTTTTGGGCCTGGTCTTTTTCACCATGTTCAATCGCTGCCGCCGTCTTGATTTGCTCAGCTTCCTCCGATCTCAGCCTCTTGGTCAACAGGTCGAGCTCGGCCTTCGCTTTTTTCAGCTCCCTCTCCGCAGCGTTAAGTTCCGGGATGTTGCCCTGGGCGTAGGGATGGTCGATAGCGCCGCACAAAGGGCAGGGCAGGCCGTCGATCAGGCGTTTCCGGTCTTCTTCCAGGCTGCGGATACGGTTCAGGAGTGCGGCCCGGGTTTCCAGATCGGCGATGCGTTCTTCCATGGCGGACTTTTTATCCACAGCGGCCTTAATCTCTATGTCCAGTAGCCCCTGGCGGGCCTTTTTCTCTGCCAGTTCCTGCGTGACGCCTCTGACAGATTCCTGGGTCGTCTCCAGCCGCGAAACGATCTCGACGGTTTTTGTCAGGGCGAGTTCCCGGTCTTTCAGGTTCTCTCTGTCGCGATGCCACTGGTTGAGGTCCTGGCCCTGAAGGATCTCCCCAAGTTGTGCGGCGAGAAGATTGACGGTGCTTTGCCGCTCCTCGCATTCCCGGCATGTTTTTTCGTAAGCCTCCTCGCTCTTGCGGTGCTCCGCATGGATAGCCTCTCTAAGGGCGTCCCTAATGGCAATCTCTTTGCAGGTACTTTCATGGCGCGCCGCGATCTCCCGGAGTGATGAAAAGCCCCGGCGAATGGCTGTCAGGTTGGCCAAGAGTCCGGCGTCAGGGGCATGGGCCTGCTGATACTCATGCACCGCCTCCAGGTCCTGCTGTGCTTTTTTCAGTTCCTCCCGACCCTTTGCCAATCGGCGGCCATGTTCCAGCTTTCGCCTTTCCCCTTCCTGAAGAGCCTTTTCCTTCTCTTCGCCCTGCTTCTTCATTTCCTTGAGCCTGGTGTCGATCTCGCGGGTATTTCTGATGATTTCCGACGCTGCAGACTGCTCATTCCGCACCTCCGCCAACCGGGTTGCGGCGATATCTTTTACCGCCCGGGCGTCGGCCCCGGCCTGCTCACTTTCTGAAAATCTGACGATGGCGGCTTCCAGGTCCTTTTTCTCATTATCCTGCCGGGTGCGCAAATCTACGACCGACCGGTAATCACCTTCCAAGGCGAGGGCCTGCCGGGATTTCGCCAGCCTCCCTGACTCCGGCGCAAAGGCTTCCTGGCGCTGCTCCCAGTCCTGACTCTGCCGATTCAGATCAGCCAGTTCCTTCTCCAGAACGGCCAGACCCTCAAGCCAGTTTGCCGCCTGGCGGAGGCCTTCCCCTTCCCGGCCCAGTTCGGCCTCCCGGTGCTGAATTGCCGCCAGATTCTTTTGCAGCTCCTCCTCCGCATCGCCGCCAAGAATCTGTATGACCGATAATTCGTTTTTAAGGATGTCCAGGCGGGTGCGCTCTTCCGTCCTCCGTTCATGAACCTTCATGGAGATCAGACTGTAGATTTCCGTGCCTGTGATCTGTTCCAGGATCGGCGCCCGGGCGTCGGCCCCGGCCTGAAGAAACGCCGCGAATCCCCCCTGGGCAAGGAGCATCGAGCGGGTGAATCGTTCGAAGTCCATACCCGTGACCTTTTCGATGAATTCACCCACCGGGGTGATTCCCGACTCCAGAACGGCGCCGGAATCGGAAGCTATTTCATGCCGGGCCGGCTGCAATTCCCCGTCGTGGCGCTTCCGGGCGCGATGCTGGCTCCAGTGGCATCGGAAACGCCCCTTCTGCGTCTCGAAGTCAACCTCGGCAAAACATTCCCCTGCCTGGCGCGACATGATCTCGTTGCTGCTTTTCGTGACCTTGTCGAGGCGGGGTGTCCGTCCGTAAAGGCCAAGGCAGACGGCGTCAAGGATAGTGGTCTTTCCCGACCCGGTGGGGCCGGTAAT
>DMAT01000085.1 GCA_003451635.1 Syntrophus sp. (in: bacteria)
AAGACCGCCTCGGTGACACATTCCGCGCAATTATAACCCAGAGAAAAATTCTTCCGGGCACGTTGGCGGATTTCCTCGATTTTTTCCTCACGCGTCATAAATCCCCTCCTTAGCTATGATTGGTTAAAAACGATATTGGCCCCCCTGAAAACACTACACACATTCTATATTTTCAAAGGATGCAACCACTGATTTCACTAAAATGCAATACTGAAAATTTACGTATGGTATACGTAAAATGTATATGTATTCGAAGAACTGGGATGGAGCAGGATTACTATATAGAGAGAAGATATGAGCGGAGATTGATTTTCCTGCTCCTCAAACCAATTTTTTTTCTGATGTTGTCCCGGTGCACGTCGATCGTTCGGGAAGATATATGAAGCAGTTCAGCGATTTCCTTTGTTGTTCGTCCCTCTTTTATAAAATTTACGATCTTGATTTCCATTGGTGTAAGGTTGGGGTATTTAGAGAACAGGGTGCGCAAGAACGGCGAAATGATCTCATTGATGTGACCCTCAAGGATCGTTAATTGATTCAACTGGCGGCTGTCGACGGATGACAGTTTCAGATTGTCGACATGAGGCAGGATCAGCTCTCTCATGTTGCAGAGCACCTTTTCTTCAAGCTCCGTCTTATCCTCTTCCCTCCGCTTGAGGAGAACTTTAAGGGCGGTGTTTGCATCTTCAAGATTCCTTGATTTTTCAGATAGTTCTCTTTCTCTTTTCTTCAGGTCTTCTTCCATCCTTTTCCGTTCCGTGATGTTCCGGGCAATACCGTGAATGGAGATGTTTCTGCCGTTTTCCTTCATGATCCGGGTGTTGACTTCCAGCCATACCGTCTCGCCATCTTTCGTCCGGGTCCGGAATTCCTGAGGATACTTTATTTCGGCATCGTCGCTCTTCTGTTGAAGAAGGTCCCGGACCAGATCAAGATCATTACGATGAAGGAGGTCGGCCATGTTCAGGCCTTTGAGTTGCTCCGGTTCGTAGCCGTAGGTTTTGGCGGCGGCGGCGTTGCCGGACAGGATCTTGCCGTCGAAATCGAGAATAAAGATGATGTCGTTGGCATTTTCGAAGAGCTCACGATACTGCTGCTCCGACTGTCTCAGTGCCTCTTCGGCCCTTCGGCGTTCCGTGATGTCGGTGACGATTTCTACAATCCCGGTTAGAGATCCCTTTTCATTGCGGACGGGGTAACTGCGGAGGACCCAATTCTTCTTATACGACAAAAAATCCACTACCTCGTGGGGTTTCCCGGTTTTAAGGGTTTTTTCGGCCGGGCAGACACGGCATACTTTGCTTCTATTGTGGAGGGCTTGATAGCAGTGCTTTTTGTTCAGTTGACCCGTTGTGAGCTGGAAGGCTTCATGCATGGCCTTGTTTGCCCAGATAACGCGTAAATCCGTGTCCAGATATAAAACAAGTTCGGTCATCGAATCGAGGATGACGGATTTTTCCTGTTCCGATCTGATAAGCTTTTCAAATAATCGGAGCTGCTTTTTTTCGACTTGCCGGATTTCCGAAGCCATCTTTGTCAGTCTCCGTTCAGGTATTCCTTTTCCCATCTCAGGGAGGCGACCGTACAAAAAATTGTGCTCTGAGACTGCCTGGACAGAAAAGCCCGTCTGTCTGGATCACTAAAAGCCAAATAAATTAAACAAAGTCAAGATGTTTTTGTCTTTATGGTTGAATCCCTGTTTGCATGACTGAAAGGACTATGATAGCTTACTTTCCTCTCTATTCATAAAAAAGAAGGGAAACTGGAATCTTGACTGAACCTTTATTGATGCATCTGGAGAACAATGTTTATCTGGAGGGGGAAGACGCCCTGATCATCATTGATCGGCGCAAGTTGCCCCGGTCCGAAGCGGAGGTGTATTGCACCGACCATGTGGAAGTGGCCCGGGCCATCGAGCAGATGATGGTCCAGGGAGCGGGAGATATTGCCCTCACGGCGGGATACGGTCTTTATCTCGCGGCCAGGGAAATGGAGAGGCAAGAAGGCGGTTTGGATATGGCGGTCCTCAAGCAGGCCGCCGATCGCCTTTGCGCCACCCGGCCGACGGGTTTTCATCTCGCCGTCCTTATGGGGAAACTCTTGGAGAGGGTCAGAAAACACGCCGGCGGCAAGGCCTCGGAGATTATCCTTGCCGTCTTGAACAAGAGCCTCGCCCGTCAGCGGGAGATCTCCCAGGCTACGGGCAGGCAGGCGGAAACCCTGCTTGCCTCCGGAGATACGGTTCTTACCCACTGTTTTGCCGGAGCCGGTCTGCTTTACATGTTCAAGTATGCAAAAGAAAATGGCAAGCAAATAAAAGCGATATGTACGGAGACGCGGCCCTATCTCCAGGGGGCCAGACTGACGGCCTGGTCGCTGAGTGAAATGGGAATCGACACCACCCTCATCACCGACAACATGGCGGCCTATTGCATGTCCAAAGGAATGATTCAGAAGGTCTTTACCGCGGCGGACCGGATTGCCATGGACGGCGCCGTAGCCAACAAGGTGGGGACCCTGCAATTGGCCATCTGCGCGCGGCACTTGGGCATTCCCTTTTATATCCTCGGTTACGGTGGTCCCGACCGTCGCACCCTGCGGGGGAATGACATCCCCATCGAGGAGCGGGATCCCCGGGAGGTTCTCGAATTCCAGGGGACGCCAATCACCGGCGAACGGGTGCAGGCATATTACCCTGCCTTCGATATCACCCCGCCGGAACTGATAACCGGCATCGTCACGGTAACCGGCGTGCATAAACCAGTGAAAATAGCCTCTGCTTAGGCGGTGGTTAAAGATAAGCGGTGGGGATGCAAAAGCCGTGATCGGGGCAATGCCTCACTGGAGGCGATCGCTGAAGACGTCGACGGCCACGGCGACCTCTTTTTCGAGGCACAGCATCGATTGGGGAACGAGAAAGCTGCGCATATGAGTAGGAACATAAATGAGGAACCAGGGATCGCCTGCCTCATATTCTCCTCGCCTGCCGATAATCTTTCCCGTGCGTCCGTAAAACGGGTGCCGGGGGTGGTCAACAACGACAATATCGCCAAGTTCCATAGGTCGTTCCTCCCAATTTTATCATGGCCAAGTGGTGGAAATATTTGCGCAGATCTCGTATAGACGGCGGTATTCTAACAATCTTTCCAGAGAAAATCCACTTTTATTCTCCATGTTGAGAGGCAAAACGGAATTGGTGTAACAGCTATCCGACCCACCCCGGTGAGCCGCTGGAAACGGCTTGCCAATGAGACAGAAAATTTGTGTTGAAGATAATGAAGGACAGTATGAAGTGGGAGTAAATTTACTTAGGAGGAACGATGCCCCATATATCTATTGAACAGTTCCGTTGCGGCGATAATCTTGCTTATTTGATCTACGGGAAGAAGGAAGCCGTGGCCATTGACGGCGTGGCCTGGGAGGAGATGCTCCGCTTCCGCGACGAGCAAGAGCTTTCCCTGGCCTATGTTACCAACACCCACGGCCACTTCGATCACACAGCGGGCAATGAACCGCTCCTTCGCCACAGCCGGGCACAGTATCTGGATCATGACGAGTTTCCTGACGGCGGGGTAATCGAGATCGAGGGAGAATCAATTAAGGTATACCGGACGCCGGGGCACACGGCGGATTCCGTATGTTTCCATGTCGGCGGTGTCCTAATCACTGGGGACACCCTGTTTAATGGCACGGTGGGCAACTGCTTTTCCGGCGATCAAAGGGCCTTCTTCCGGTCCATCAAGCGCCTCGTGGCCCTGCCGGGAGACACCCTTGTCTATGCAGGTCACGATTATGTACGGGATTCCGTGGCCCTGGCGAAACAATTGGAACCGGATAACCCGGAGATTGAACGGTTCCGACAGGCATACGACCCCGGCCATGTTTGCTCAACCCTCGCCGAGGAATTGCAGATCAATCCCTATCTCCGTTTCAATGAACCGGCGATTATCGACCTCCTCAAGGAGCATGGCCTTCCCCGCGCCACCGAGGAAGAGCGGTGGCTCTCCTTAATGTCCATCGAGTGAAAAGTTTTTGGAATGGACCAGGTATCAGCGGAGGGCCAGGCGGTAGGATTTGATTTTTAAGACCGGATGATAGGAATGCTTTGATTCGGCTAAGGCGGGAAGGCCCATGTCGCTTTCCTTGTTGATATACAGGTAGTCTTTAAAAAGGTGTTTCGCGCATTCGTTGTCGAGGTACTGGTAGAGGCCGCGGATGTGGGGCAGGGCCTTTTCGAAATTCATGACCCCCATATCCGGACGCAGATGGGACGAAATGCAGAAGGCGCAGATCTCTCCGTCAACGCGTACGTAAAGTCCTTTCATATCGAGATGTTCATAATGATTAAGGGCGTTGATAACGGCCTCCTTTTCACAGGCCAGACTCAAGTCCTGATCGACGTCGCAGTTCCTGATTTCACACCACTTTTCGAGACAGTCCAGGCATTCCACAACCTCAGCGGGTGTTATCGGTCCGGTAACCACCCGGTTTAGCTGGAGATAATCCCGGGAAAACTGGTGAAGCAGATTGCGTTTCTTGGCGTAACGATTGCCCTTTAGCTGACTCAGATCTGCGGTGAGATAGACATAGTCGTCATATTCCGGTTGTTCGGAGACGATAAAGTACGGCCCGATCTTTTCCTTTCCCGTTTGTTCCAGATAATCCTCGGGGACCGATCCATATTGTCGGTAGCCGGTCTGCAAGGCAAGGGCGGCAAGCTCTTCCGGCGGGGGCAGGCCGCTCGGCCCGACCGGCAGGAGCAGATGGTTTTCTTCCGGCCGACATCCCGATTCATTGGCGATAATTACGGAATCATTTTCGATGACATAGAAGGTCTGGAAGACATGATTGCTCCAGACGATCAGGGAAGGCAGGGAATAGGTGCACAGGCCATAGGGCTGAGTGGCAAAGTAGGGCTTGAGAAGCTGGTAGTCTTCAAGGGCGAGCTTTTTCATGATGACTCTCTCATTGCCCCGTCAAAATTCATCATCAGGAGCATGGCCGTAGCTGCCGGCATTTCTTCAAACCCCAGTTTCCTGTAAAAAGGATGGGAATGTCTGCCGGCGATGAGACCGATCCATTGCAGACCGTCGGCCTGCAACTGCTTGAGAATCTCCCGCACGATAACCGTTCCGACTCCCTGTCCCCGGAATTCGGGAAGAACGGTTATGTCCTGAATATAGGCGTCGCTGACGCCGTCGCTGATCGCCCGGCCCATCCCGATGATCTCATCCCCTTCACAAGCAAGGACGAAACAATGGCTCCCGGCGACAATACGGCGAATGAGTTCGTGGTTTTCGTGGGCCTGCCCGGTCCACCATCCCGCTGTTTGATAGAGGCGAATGATTTTGCCTAGTTGCGAATCCGCCGCTTGTCGGATGAAGGTATAGGTTGTTTTCACGATTTTTTGCTTTTGGATAATTCGTCATGCATCTGCCAGAAGGCCTGCATCAGGGAAGTGATAACGGGTCCAATGACGAAACCAGAAATCCCGAACAGGGCAAGGCCTCCCAGGGTGGAAAGAAAGATCAGCAGGGTGTGCATCTGGACATCATGCCCTAACAGTAGCGGACGCAGCACCGCGTCCACATGGCTGATGACGATAATGCCGAAGGCCAGGATGATAATTCCTTCCCAGAAATGCCCCATCATGACCATGACGATCCCCGCCGGGGCCCAGACAAGGGAACAGCCGATGGCGGGAACAATGGACGTGAAAACCATCATCGTCCCCCAGGTCAAGGCGCCCTTGACTCCGGTGAGAAAAAAGATCAGACCACCCAGGATGCCCTGGATGCCGCCGATAATCAGGGTCACCTTGAGGGTGGCCCGGGCGGTGGAGGAGAATCTTTCCAGAATCAGGACTTCCCGTGCCTCTTCGAGGGGCATGAGTTTCATGATCATACGGACGAATTTATCTCCATCCCGGATAAAAAAGAACAAGGTGTAGAGCATGATTGAGAAATTAACGGCAAACACAATGGTGTTCTGCGTCAGATCCCTGAGGTTGTAGATGATGTAGTTAGCTATGTTTTTCGCTCCCTCGGCGAGATTTGCCGTGAGAAAGGCCGTGTCGATATGCATGCGGCTCAGATAGGGATTGGCTGTAATTTTTCCCGAGATATTCTGAATCTGTTGTTCGATGGAGGCGCTGCTTACATCGAGGGCGTTATACAATGCCAGGGATTCATTCAACAAGAGGCTGCCAATAACCCCGGCCGGCAGAATGATGATCAGCATGATCATGAGGAGGACGATCGTTGCCGAAAGGCTGCGAGATTTGACCTTCCTGCAGCAGTATTGATGAGCAGGCATGAAGATAGTGGCGATCACCGCTGCCCAGAAAATGGGGAAGAAAAAAGGCTTCATGAGATAGATAAACAGGAGAGTGGCTAGCCCGAGGAGGATGTAAAAAGTAATATGTCGAGACTTTTCAGAACTCATGGGTACTCATCTACACAAATCCGGATAGTTTCGCAACCATCTCTTTATATTTTCATCCTCATATTCAATATAATTCTTATATTTTGATGCAAATTTTGATAGAAGGGAAAATGTTAAAAAATATGGAACCTGAAACGATCATGTCGATGTGGATGGAAAAACGCCGCATTCTCGTCACCTGCGCCAAGGGGACGGCCCCTTATTTACAGCAGGAGATCCTTGCCCTGGGGCTGCCGATCCATGAAGAGTCAGAGGCGGCCGTAGAGACGGAGGGGGCTATGGAGGAGGCCATGCTCCTCAACCTTTCCCTGCGGACGGGTCAGCGGGTCCTTCTCCTCCTTCACGAAGGTCAGGCCAAGACGCCGGGTGACCTCTATGACGGGGTGATTAACCTGCCCTGGGAGGACATCCTCCATGAGGACGGCTATGTCTGCATAACCTCTTCAGTGGATACCCAGGAGATTCGCGATCCCCGTTACGCCAGCCTCAAGGTCAAAGACGCCATTGTGGACCGTCTCCGGAACCTGTTCCGGTGCCGCCCTGATTCCGGTTCCGACCGGACCGGCGCCGTTATTCATGTGTACTGGAAGGATGATCTCTACCGGATATTTGCCGATACCTCGGGGGAGCCTCTCTCCCGCCGTGGTTACCGCAAGATTCCCCTCATTGCCCCCATGCAGGAAACCCTGGCGGCGGCGGTGATCATGGCCACGGGCTGGACGGGCGAGGGGCCGTTAATCAATCCCATGTGCGGCAGCGGCACCCTGGCCATCGAGGCGGCGCTGATTGCCCGGCGGCGGGCCCCGGGCTTGCTGAGGGACAATTTCGGTTTTCTTCACCTGAAAGGATTTGACGACGACCTGTGGCAACAAGTGCGTCTGAAGGTCAGAAAAGGAGAGCGGAAGGATATTCCCGGACGGATAATTGCCACGGACATTTCTCTGGATGCGGTCCGGGCCGCCGGCGTCAACGCCGGGAGGGCAAAAATGGGCCGTTATATCCAATTTCGCCAATGTCCTTTCGAAGAAACCTCTATGCCAGGGGGAAAGGGAATTGTGGTTATGAACCCCCCTTACGGCCAGCGGCTGGGGGAAGAAGCCGACCTTGCCGGTCTCTATAAAGGGATCGGGGATTTTTTTAAGGAGAGGTGCGAGGGATATCGGGGCTATGTCTTCACGGCCAATCTGGACTTAGCCAAGAAGGTAGGGCTCCGCACTTCCCGGCGGGTGATTCTGTACAACGGCGAGTTGGAAAGCCGCCTGTTGGAATACGAGATCTACGAAGGCAGCAGAAAACAACCTCCTAAGGAAGAAAAAACGAGAAACAACAAAATTATAAAAAGCCCGGAAAACATCAATAGGCAGCGTTTCGGAACAACGAGCCGGGAACGGAGTCGTGAACCAGGAATGATTCTTTCCCGGAGGATTTTTAACCCGGAAGAAGCTTCCCCCGGATTAATATCCATCCCCGACGAGATCCCGGCCCGGGTGGATGAAATTGTAGGCACCGATGCGGTTCCCTACAATGTAGCTGTCCCGGAGCGCCGCGCCCCGGTGCGGCGGCGTGTCATCCCCAAGAAATGAGCTAGCTATGGACCTGAGATTAATCCATTCCATTGGCGTCTTTGATTCCGGTATCGGGGGGCTGACCGTGGTCCGGTCCCTCATGGAACGCCTGCCCTTTGAAAATATCATCTATTTTGGTGATACCGCCCGGGTTCCCTACGGCGTCAAGTCTGTAGAGACGATTACCCAGTATGCCACCGAAATCACCGATTACCTCCTTAAAAA
>DMAT01000411.1 GCA_003451635.1 Syntrophus sp. (in: bacteria)
CAGGTATCGACGGCCTGGAGACGTACATCCGGATCTTGGAAATTAGGCCGCAGCAGAAGGCGATCATCGTCAGCGGCTTCGCCAAAACCGAACGGGTCGGAACGGCACAGGAACTCGGAGCGGGTGAGTACGTAAAGAAGCCCTATACAATCGAGAAGCTAGGCATAGCAGTTCGCAAGGAACTTGACAGGAGATAGACGGGATTATGAAACTAACCTTCCGATTGACATGGCGAAGCTGAAGGCCCTTCTTCACAACAGGAACTTCATCTTTTTATTGGCAACGGTCAGCGGGTTGCTTACCGACAAGGCCGCACCGTGGACAGAGCCGCTGATCCTGCCGGGTCTGGCCGTGGTGATGACCGTTTCCACAATGAGCATTCCGAACAGCGCCTTCCGCTCGGCCCGCACCATGATCATGCCGGCCTTCCTTGGCAGTGTGATGAGTTATCTTGTCCTGAGCGGTTTCATCCTGATCTTGACACGGCTGATGATTCAAGAACCATCGATTCGGGCCGGTTTTGTCCTCATTGCCGCCGTTCCTCCCGCCGTGGCCGTAATACCTTTCACCACTATCCTGAAAGGCAACGAATCTTTCACCCTTTTCAGCACCATCGGGGCTTATCTGACCGCCCTCATGATCCTGCCCCTGATGGCCTATTTTTTCCTGGGTATAAAGAATATTGACCCCATGAAGCTGATCTTGATCACCGGCGAATTGATCCTCCTGCCAATTCTCATATCCCGTGTTCTGCTATTTAAGGGCTGGCATAAACCGATCGCACCCTTCAAAGGTCCGATAACGGACTGGTCTTTTTTTCTCATCATCTACACCATCATCGGCCTCAACCGCCGGATCATTATTGGCAATCCGGACCTGATCCTCCCAGTGGCAGCTATCGCCTTTCTCAGTATTTTCGTCCTTGGTTATTTGATTGATACCATAGGCAGGCTGCTCCGGGTGGAAAGAAAGACCCTGCTCAGCCTCACCCTTCTCGGTACGCTGAAGAATTATGGCCTCTCGGGGGGACTGGCCCTGTTTTTTTTCAATCGAGAATCCTCTCTTCCCTCGGCAGTGTGTTCCATTTTTCTTGTTTTTTATATTATCTGGATGGATTACCGGCAGAAAAGAAGCAAACCCGCGATCGTTTAAAAACTATCAAGAGGAGGGTCTGGCCATGATGGATTATCCGCTGCTGCTGAGGACATTGCTGCTACGAGGGGCGAAATATTTCCCAAAAAAGGAGATCGTCTCCGTTTTTCCGGGGGACATCTTTCGTTATACCTACGCTGACTACTACCGGCGGACCTGTCAATTGGCTCATGCCCTCGCCTCATTGGGAATCAAAAAGGGGGATCGGGTCGCCAGCCTCGCCTTGAACAACCACCGCCATCTGGAGTTATATTTCGGCGTCCCCTGCCTGGGAGCAACACTGCACACAGTCAACTTTCGCCTCCCCTCTCATCATCTGGCCTATGTCCTCAACCATGCGGAAGACGAGGTTCTGTTCATTGACGAGGATCTTCTTTTTTTCGTCGAACTGGTGAAGGACCAGCTAAAGACGGTCAAACATTTCGTGATCATGAACCAGAGCGGTGTGATGCCCCCGACCTCCCTTGCCCCGGTCTATCTCTATGATGAATGGATCGCCCGGTTTCCCGACCACTATGATTTCCCCGAGGATCTGAGTGAATGGGACCCGGCCTTGCTCTGTTACACCTCGGCCACCACGGGGGACCCGAAAGGGGTCGTCTATTCCCACCGGGGGATTGTGCTTCATACCTACGCAGCGGGGCTTACTCTGCGCGCTACGGAGGAGGACTGCATGCTCCACGTCGTGCCCATGTTCCATGCCAATGCATGGGGAATTCCTTTCCTGGCTGTGGGATTGGGATGCAAACAGATCCTGCCGGGACGGGAAGTCATCAATATGGAAATCCTGTGCCGTATCATCGCGGCAGAGAA
This sequence comes from Syntrophus sp. (in: bacteria), assembly GCA_003451635.1. GTDB lineage: Bacteria > Desulfobacterota > Syntrophia > Syntrophales > UBA8958 > UBA8958. Next base: position 1,966 of record DMAT01000411.1, read on the forward strand.
AGTCACCTTTACCTGCGGCGTCCCGACGATCTGGATGATGCTTTTCGATTACCTGGAGAAGGGAGGATGGCATGATTTTTCTACTCTCAAGGGAATCGCTTCCGGCGGCTCCGCCCTGCCCCGCCATCTGCTGGAACAATTCAACGATAAATACGGCTTCCCCATCATCCAGGCTTACGGCATGACGGAAACTTCGCCCCTGGCCCTGGCGGCCATCCCCAAGAGCTACATGGCCGACTGGTCTGCGGCAGATAAGTACCATGTCAAGGATAGTGCGGGACTCCTCGTCATGGGGTTGGAGATGAAGATCGTTGATCATGGGGATAAGGAGGTTATTGCGGATGGCAAACACTGGGGTGAAATCCTCCTGCGGGGTCCCTGGATTGCCGGAGAATATGACCGCGATCCGGGGCGCACGGCGACCACTTTTGCGGGCGGCTGGCTCCATACGGGGGACGTGGGCGCCATTGACGAGGAGGGCTACGTTCGCCTTGTGGACAGGACAAAGGACCTGATCAAAAGCGGGGGTGAATGGATTTCCTCCGTGGATCTGGAAAACGCCATTATGGCCCATCCCCGGGTGGCGGAAGCGGCGGTCATCGGCATCGCCCACCCCAAGTGGCAGGAAAG
>DMAT01000422.1 GCA_003451635.1 Syntrophus sp. (in: bacteria)
CCGGTGAGGGAATTCAGATTCTTGAACCGGACGCCGAGAATTTTCATTTCTTCTTATCTCCTACTCCGCCCGGGGGTCTGCTTCCTCCAGGGAGACGACAACCTCCCGGTAGGCCTCCGTGAGGGCCGGATGCTGATCTTCCGGAATTTCATGGGCGGCGAGGCAGCGCCGGAAAACCTCGGTCACATCCAGATCGTCGAGGGTCTCAGCCTCGTCGATTCTGCTCAGGGCCCGTTCGAGGATGCGGTTGTTCCTGACCCGGAGGATCTCGATCCCCGTCCCGGCGACGGCCTCATCCAATTGCCCCCGCAGACTCCCGGCAACCTCCTCCCCTTCATAGACGATCTCCAACCAGGCGCGGCTCCGGCGGGACTTCATTTCTTCAATTTTTCCGGAAATTGCCGGCCAGTCTCCCGTCAGGGTCAGCAACTCCTGGAACCGCGGCGTCGGGATATTCGTGATCCGGGGTTTATTCCCGGCAAACTCGATCATGACGACCATTTTATTCTGATCCCCTTCCCCGAAGCCGATGGGTAGGGGCGAGCCGGAATAGCGGATAAATTCAGAACCGGTCACCGCCTGGGGTACGTGGAGATGCCCGAGGGCAAGGTAATCGATGCTTCCGGGGAAAATATCCGCCCCGACCTGGGCGAGGGCGCCGATATACAGCTCCCGCACGCCGTCGCCGTCCGTGGTCTGACCGCCCGCCGTGAACAGGTGTCCCATGGCGACAATCGGCACCGGACTGCTCATGAGGGCGCGCCGCTCCTCGGCGGCTTCACAGACGCGGCGGTAATGAGTTCTGATGCCTGCGACGATCTTTCTTTCCTTGTCGGCGACGCTTTCCCCCGCCTCGGTGGTGCGAATATCGCGGTCCCTGAGATAGGGGATGGCGCAGACGATGAGCTGCGGCTCCCGATCCGCTCCATTCAGGACGATGACCTCCCCGGCGGGGGGGCCGGAGGCATCCCCCACGACATGGACATTGAGGAATTTCAGGAGTTCCCGGGGGGCGTTCAGGAAGGACGGCGAATCGTGATTGCCGGCGATTATCACCACCTGGCGGTGGGGAGCGGCGGCCGTCCGGCAGAGAAACTGGTAGTACAATTCCTGGGCCCGGTTGCTGGGGGTGGTGTTGTCGAAGACATCGCCGGCGACAAGGAGGACATCGATGTTCTCCTCGTCAATCAGACCGGCCAGCCAGTTCAGGAATGCCTCGTATTCTTCGTATCTTTTCCGGCCGTAGAGGGCGCGGCCAAGGTGCCAGTCGGAGGTGTGGAGTATCTTCATGACCTTCCTATCTAACCATGATCCGGGGCGGTGAGACGGTCCATCCGGAAATATTGAAGTAATCCCAGAAAGTCCGGCCTGTGGAGAGGATTGACTTCCATGCCGAAAAGATGGCTCGGGCAGGAGCAGTCCGAGGCGCCGAACTTCGGGATGGACCAGTCGGCGATCTTGACCAGGGCGGCGGCGAGGACGTGTTCGAGATCGTCCTGGGTCCGGAAGGGCAGGGCGATGCAGGAGGACGCCACATCCCGAAGGTAATCAATGTGCCAGTGAAAGTTTTTCCTTTTCCGCAGGTGGCGGTCCAATCTTTTTGCCAAGTTTCTTTTTGCCGAGCCGGCATAGAGATAATAACCGGCGGGAAAATTGATCCTCCCCAGGGAGCCCACGGAGATTGTGACGCCGGCGGGGAGGGTGATGAGGAGCAGGTAACTGCCCTGATCCCGGCATTCCCGGGCGAGGAGCGGCCAGGGGATGCTTTCATCCCGAATGCCCCTGCCCAGGCGGAGGTCGTCCTGCCAGGAGACGCGCAGGGCCCGGTAAAAAAGGAGATCCTTCTGCTCCTGGAAGGTCTGGGAGAAGGCATAGTCGGTATGATAATCGGGAAGAAAAAAGGCGGGCCCGGGGGAGTGGATCACAAAGATCACGCCGCAGCGGTAGCCATCTCGGCTATGGGCGGCCAATTCCAGCAGATGCCTCCTTCCCCGGGCGGTAACGGCGTCGGGGAACATGGCGAGGGAAGTGCCGAAGAGGGTGCAGGACTTTACTTCGAGGAGGATCTTTTCGTTTCCCTCCTTCAGGAGAAAGTCAAAGCGGCTGCCTGCCAGGGTAAATTCTCTCTTGACGATTGCTGCGGTTTCCAGGCCGGGGATCTGTCGCTCCTCCAGGAGGAAGTGCACGACATCGTTTGATTTCTGGGTATGGAGGAGTACCGTGACGCCTTCCCGCTCCACCGCGACGGCAGTAAAGGGCGTCGCCCGCTCCGGGTGGAGGGTGTTCTTTACCAGTTTGACCACCCTTCCCGGAATGAGCAGTTCCCATAGCCGCCCCGGATTGGGCAGGTGCGCCTGCACCACCTGCCCACCGAGATCACATTCGATAACAAAGCGGTTCAGGCGGCGGATATACCGGCCCGGAATGATTTCGGGGAAGAGGGGCTGATGGAAAAGATTTACGGGTGCGTTCATAAAATATCCTGAATATTCAGATGGTAAGCGAAGATGTGATCTTGCCGGGGAAGCGTTGCCAACATTGGTGTCTGCAAAATCAGTAGGCGGCCCGTATCCATGTTTCCGACTCTATTTTTTCCTGGTGATTCTGTCAACCTGTTATCTCTGCCGATCAAACACCGGACTCAGGTGTCGGCCTAAACCGGATTGTTGGCTCGAAGTTAGGCCGATAGCAGGGGAAAGGGCTGTTTTTTCTTAAGGTCGAGGGTACATTTGACTGCAAGCGGGCATGTCAATTTTCTGCCATACATGCAAGGTTTCACTTGAGAATAAATGGCGCATCTTATTTAAGATTGTTTGCTTTTTACTGTCTTTGTGCAAAGCAGGCGGACAGCCGTTATCTCATAATATGGGAAGCGTAAATAATAGCAGGGTGCATAATGGGTTCGGTTAAAGAAGATGTTAAAGAGCATATAGTAGCTTCCCATGAGATTTTGAGGGACAGATGGTCTCATTGTGTAGAAATGCCAAAGGAAATATGGCCTTTAATTCTCCTTCTGGCATTTGCTGCTGGTGTAGTAATATGGTTTGCCAAACCAGCTCCCCCGAGTCATGTGATTATTGCTACCGGACCAAAAGGTAGTTCCGCGCAACTCTACGCAAGTCAGTACGCGAAGTTCTTTCAAAGACATGGCATAACTCTGGAGATACGGCCAACCATTGGTTCCAACGAAAATATCGCCCATCTCCTGGATCGAAAAGACCCCGTTCAGGCAGCTTTTGTTCCGGGAGGACTGCTGAAGCCGGAACAGGTGGAAGGGTTACTTCCTCTGGGGAGTATCGGGTATGAACCATTATGGTTCTTTCATCGTGGGGGCCTTGGGAAGAAATTCCCGGCGATCCAGATGCTTCTTCATGCAGGCGATGGAAGAAGTGAATGGGAGGGAGGGTTTTTTTTCCAATGCCAGAGAATTCCCCTCTTACAAAGACCCAACAGTGCCGGAAAGCGAGGTTGCGGTACGATATGCCAAACATGGCTCCCCTTGGGTGATGCGTTATCTGCCCTTCTGGCTGGCTGAATTCATTGACCGGATGTTCATTATGCTGATGCCGCTGATTGCCTTTACCTATCCCATCATCCGTCTGGAACGGGATGTCATCTTACTCAAAGTACCCCACAGTTTTGCAGAGAATTATTTCCAGCTGCGTTCAAATATTGTCTTTGTCCGCGACAAACTACGTCAACGCGATTCTTAATTGCATGTCTGTTGACCTTTTCTTTACGTTCATCACTTGATAAATCATGTGTACTCATGTATTGATAACATCCGGTCAATAACCATTTAAAATATTAGCATAATGAAATTATGTTAGATATTATGCCGTAGTTTGCGTTTCCAGGAGCAACCAGATGAACCAGGTGAGATTTTTTGCGTGCATATCAATGATCGCTTTATTTAGCTTTCTTATTCCAGGAGAGAGCCTGTCCTCTGAGAAGACGAGGGTTACAGAAAATGTGGTCAAAGGAGAGCTGGAGAAAGCTGCTAAGGAAGAGGCTTCAATCAAAGAACAATACCCAAATGCGATTCGTACTTCATCCGGCCTGATGTATATTATCTTGAA
>DMAT01000144.1 GCA_003451635.1 Syntrophus sp. (in: bacteria)
GCCCATTGTCTTTGTTCTGAGCAAGGGCGAAGCCATCCTGAATCTGATCGACGACAGATTGATATATGGATTTTGAGGTATCCATAGTCGTTTTTCCGGAATGAATATCGGCGCCTTTTACAGCCATGCTCAGGATATCCGCCTGCAAAGGAGACTGTTCCTTGCCGACAGGAAGGATGATTTCTTCATGCCTGGGATGGCTTCTTTTTGCAGTTACATCCCCGGCTGACTTGGGCCATTTCCCCGGGTCATCTTGACCTTTCGCCATGATGACCTTCCCGAGCTGTTGTGCATTAATCTCTTTCTCGTTAACTATGGGCTGTTTATTCTCGACTCCCCTAAGGGCCGCCGAAAAGACATTCCTCTTTTCCGATGGCTGACTATTTTCATGTTGCTCAAGGAGTTCTTTTTGTGGCCCCTCTTTTACTATTTGTTTTTCAGGTGGATTGATTTTGATCCGTACTTCAACATTTTCATGCCTGAAATCTTCCAAAGACGCTTCTTTTTGATATATATCCGAATGGATCTTTTTCCTGCCAACGCTAGATTCTTTTATAAATTCTTTGTTATGGAAAGACTGCTGAATAAATATTGACTGGTCTGGACGATGGTTAATATCCGGCTTCGTTCCAACGACCGTAGCTTGATCGATTGCCTTCAGGATGCCTTTGATGTCCTCAGCGGAAAATCCCTTTTTCTCAAGGATCGCGACGGCAGCTTGTCTGAATGACGGTGGTGTCGGCTCAACATGAGTTGGGGACTTCTCCATCGCATCTTGCTTTACCCCAGGCGCCTTTGTTGTAATTTCCTGATCAAGTTCCTTAATAATTCCTGCAACGACATCCGCCGTGATTCCTTTTCCCTCCAGAGCTTTCACCAATTCATTTTTCATTTCCAGCTGATTTATCGTCGGTAGCGACTGGTCGGTCGGCCTGAATTTGATTGATGTTTCTTCGGCTGCTTTCAGGATGCCCTTGATTTCCTCAGCGGATAATCCCTTCTCCTCCAGCGCCATGACCAACTGATTCTTCATTTCCGGGATTATATTCAAATTGGCTTCCGTCAGGGGATTATTTTTCTTTGCCAGAGAGGCAAGGATATCTTTATGTTCCTTCCCGAGGTTATCAGCGGTCTCATTAAGGATGACCAAGATGTCTTTCAGGCTGACAAAACCTCCTTTTCCATCCTTCTGAATAGCAAGAACTGAGGGTTCACCCGTTTTGTCGGCCCCTGCCGCCTTCGCTCGGTTAGTTATTATTTCAATAAAGGCGGCAATAAATGCCGGTGTGGCAATTGTTTCTTTCTGTTCGTCAGTGCCTTTTTCATCGGCAGGCTTTCTCGTTACCTCGCCGGGGGAGACATTTTCCGCGACCTTTTTTGAGTTGCTATTTTCCTGCGCAGGGTGATTGTCCTTGATTAAGATGATTTTGCCCATCTCCTTGTCATCAAATCCGGGGGCAGGCTTCTCTTCGGTAGGAGTCTGCTTCTGATACTCAGAAATGGTCATCTGCATCATCCCGAGAAAATCATTTTGAGAACCGCTTTTTGAGGAACCTGTTGACATTCTTCCCGGCGTGGTTGCATTTGCTCCTGCCGGTTTTTGATCCTGCATCGCAGTCATGATTTCTATTGCCGACATATCTTCTCCGTCCCATTGCGTTTGTTGTGCTTTATCATAGCAAGGGGTATGCCACGACTTAATTGCAAATATATCCAACTACTTATAATTTTTATGGAGGGTGTTTTTGAGCGAAAAGGGAAAATATTTCCTACTATTGTATTTACCCTGTTTGACATCCCTGCCTGGGGAAATCGGGGATGTCAAACAGGGTGGTAATTAGGGCTTGGCATCCTGCGTCACTTTGGTGAGTTGGGTTATTTCCTTTGTGATCTCTACTGCTTTCTGTAAATTCATGTTGGATAAAACAGCCCCTGCCCGATCTTTCTTCATGCTCATGGTAATACCGGCGGCCGTTTTTATGTCCAGTTTTTCCATCATAGCCCCAGCCTTGGCAGGGGCAGCGGATTCATATATTTTTGCCAAATCTTTGTATTTCTTAATATCTACAGTATTTTGAATTTCAGCTTTGCCGTCAAGCTGCTTTTCCAGGGCTTTCAGGGCATCGATTTTATCGGTAATTTCCTTCTTTAAAACCTGAAGGTTCTGAGCCTCGGTCCTCATAGCATTTTCCCGGGCATCGAGTTCCGTTTTTCTCTTTTCCAGGGCACCGTATAGATCCCGCTCCTTCAGGAGCTTGTCATCAAAAATATCCTTCAATTTTTCCGGAGAATTACCTGGTGTGCTTAATTGAGCCATCGCCTGGCCAACAAAAGACAGGTCCTTTTTATGTACATCCTTGTCAAAGATAAACTGTCCCGCTGTCAGAAGTTTCACGACAACCATTCCTATAATCAATATTTGAGCCACGATAAGAATTTTTTTCATCCCTCTGTCCTCCTGAATCGTAAGATGGCCGTTTCATCCGTCGCTATTCTTTCCTGCATGACCTCTGAATCCTTGAATTCTTCCATATCCCTATCTTTCAGGTTTTCCATCACTTTTCTTTCCTTCATAGCTTCCATCAAGGCGATCCTTCTTTCCTCAACTTCTTTCGTCACGCCGTCTATTACTTTCTTCTGTTTTTTTTCCTTTTCCTTACAGACATCAATATATGTAATCTGTAACTCAATATCTCGCATATGACGAATGAGGTGTTGCGAATCTCTCAGTTGATCTACAAGCAAGATCCTCTCCTGTTGTATGGTATTTAAAACTTTTTTCTCTTCGTTTAACTGATTTTTCTTCTCGGAAAAATCCGTGAGCTTTTGCTCCTCGATGATTTTTTTCGTATCCAGAACTGCCTGTAATTTGAAAACAAACATTGTAAGCCTATAATAACGGCTGAAGATTGATTCCCTTGCGCCGCATCAATTGTATTTCTAATTATGATTCAGTAAAAAGACTTAATAATTGCTTCTTGGTATTCAAAAAATCTACCTGCTCGTTTATCCCCTGCTCCAAGAAGGCATTAACCTTGGCAATCATCGCAATTGCGTAATCAATGTCAGGATTGCTTCCCTGAACGTAGGCCCCGATATTGATCAGATCCTCCGCTTTTTTATATGTGGCAAGAATATTCTGAACCTCATTGGCTTTTTTCTTCTGTTCCTCATCGACGACATCGATCATGACCCTGCTGATGCTCTGGAGGATATCAATGGCCGGATAATGATTCTTGTTTGCCAATTCCCTGGTAAGGGAAATGTGCCCATCCAAAATAGACCTGGCTGCATCGGCTATGGGCTCATTGAAATCGTCCCCTTCCACCAGAATCGTGTAAAGTCCCGTTATACTGCCCTTCCCGGCATCAAGTCCCGATCTTTCCAAGAGCTTCGGCAACAGACTGAAAACTGAAGGCGTATAGCCTTTTGTCGTAGGCGGTTCACCAATAGAGAGTCCAATTTCACGCTGGGCCATGGCAAATCTTGTCAGGGAATCCAACATGAGCAGCACATTCTTTCCCTGATCACGGAAGTATTCGGAAATGGTCGTGGCGACATAAGCCGCCCTCATTCTGATCAGGGGATGGCGATCTGAAGCAGCCACCACCACCACCGATCGTTTCAATCCCTCAAGCCCCAGGTTTTTTTCGAGGAATTCTCTCACTTCTCTCCCCCGCTCTCCGATCAGACCGATGACATTTATATCTGCCTTCGTATTCCTGGCGATCATCCCCATGAGAACGCTTTTCCCCACTCCCGATCCCGCAAATATCCCCATTCTCTGGCCCTTGCCGCATGTCAGCACGCCATTGATGGCTTTTATCCCCAGATCCATCGGCGCGTCGATGCGACCGCGCTTCAAGGGATTGATCGGATCTGCGTAAATGGGATAGGCATCATCATATTCAATGGCGCCCTTGTCGTCAATGGGATGGCCTAAACCATCGATAACTCGTCCAAGAAAGCCGTCTCCCACACCGACACTTGCCTGTTTTCCAAGGGAGATAATCTTGCAGCCCGGACCAAGACCTTGAAGGCTATCCAAGGGCATGAGCAGAACCTTGCCCTTTTTAAATCCCACCACTTCCGCAGTTACGGGTCGTCCTTCTCCTGCCGGATAGATGGCACAGAGCTCGCCCAACGATGCCACCGGGCCATGGCCCTCGACAACGAGCCCAATGATTTCACTAACCTTTCCGTGAACTCTAATGGGATTTAGCCTATCCAGCAGGCGATGATATTTTTTAAAATCAATATTATGGGAAGGATGGGTTGTCATCTTGATCAGTTTATTGATGACAAAAGCTGGTTCTTGACCTCTGCAAACTGGCGATCAATCCTGGCATCTATTTCACCAAACTGTGTTTCAATTAGCGCCCCACCCCTGACAATGCCTGCATCTTCTTCGAATACGATGTTTTTAATCCCATCAAAGCCTTGAAGAAAGTCTTCCTTCCTCTCCATCATATAATGAAAATCTTGTGGGTGAAGGCGAACTTTGATGTTTTCCCGGTCAAGAATATTTTTCATGGCTGCCTTAAGAATATTTTGTACCGTATCTTGATTGGATGTTACCTCTTGGTGAAGAATCTTTTCAGCAATCGAGATGGATAACATCAGGATATCCTTTTCCGCTTTTTCTAAAATACTTTTTCTTAATGAGGCTACTTCTTTGAGCTGATTTTGCAAAGCTTCTATGCTCTTTATGGATTCCTTCCGCGCTTGCTCCTCACCGGCACTGATGCCCTCGCTCATCCCCCGCTCATAGGAATTTTTTTCCGCACTTTTGACATGCTTTTCATGCTCGCTTTTCAGGAGATCTATTTCTGATAGTCTTGATTTCGAGGACTGTGGGAAAGAATTTTTTGACGTTCCGGCAATTATCTTATTAGATATTTCGGAGTCGCCATCATCAGCACTGATCAGTTTCACATCCAATGCCTTGATGACTTTAGAATTATACGTACTCATCGCCCTGGGTACTCCTCAGTGCGGTTATTCTCCCCTCACCTTCCAATCTTTTTGCTGTTTCGACAATGGAACGTTGAGTTGTTTCGACCTCCGACAACCTGATCGGCGGCATCATTTCTATATCCTCTTTCAGCATTTCAGCGCCGCGCCGCGACATATTCTTGTAGAATTTCTGTCGCTGCCCTTCGTCAACAGCCTTAAGGGCTTTGGACAGGTCTTCTGACGACACTTCTTTCAGCAATTCTTGC
>DMAT01000290.1 GCA_003451635.1 Syntrophus sp. (in: bacteria)
TCGAAGCAATGCACGACGGCGTCCCTGTGCATGCGTAGCTTCGCGTACAATGCAAAGCAACCGACGTTGGCGCCTACATCGATGACGACCATCTCTGGGCGCACAAGTGCTGTGGGGATTGCGTATTCGTTTGATTTGAAGACCATATCTAGACGTCCACGTTCGATGACTGGCAAGTGAACGTGTAACTTTTCTTTATCAACGGTTAATTTTACTTCGCAGACCGGCGAAGGGTACGCGAAAGCGGACGTCGTTTCATCAGATCTCGGTTTCTCCATCGTTCGTCATCTCTCATGTTTGCCGTAGCGTCGGGTTCACGGCTCTTGCTCCGTGTCGGTCCGACAGCCGTGAACCCGACGCTGCCAGGGATCGCCTGTCTCGGCGATGACTTCTTTGGGAACGCGCCGGATTGATTGATAAGAACTTGCTTTTCCGATGGACTGACGATACAAGAGGGAGTCTTGTATGTCAAAATATTTTTATCACAACATATTTGGGTGGGATTTGATTCCGATCGTGCAGAAAGGGTGGCATCAATAAACGCATGGACTTACAGCGGCGATAAAGGTGATCGTCACGGATTTCCGATTGAAATGGCGCATGAGCGCGCTGATTAGGAAAAACATCATTACAGGAAGGACACCGCCAAGATTGCCTCAACCCAAGCCCTAATACTTTTGCTGTCTCAGGAGCTTTCCTTCCATCAGTGATCATTATCTGAATCTTACCGCTTCCGAAGGCTATGCGTAGAGCAATATCATGAAAATGTCAATAGCATTGCTTTTTATTGGTTATCAATAGAGTCAAACGTGATAAAATATCAATGTAATCGAGCACCTGTCACCTACGAATCAACAAAAACGAGGATTTGTCAAGTTATTTATTATCTTATATCTAATTATTTGCTGTCCATTTATAACCATATAAGGTGCCCAAATTTATCGGTCAGTCATCCCTGATCGGTCTGGGTAGTTATGCAAAGGTTTCATACTATGGATTATTGTTTGATCCTGGAGTGGAAACGTTCCAGCAGCCGGATTTTGCCCGATTCTTTGGCATCGCTCATCCCCACGTAAAACCAGAACCCTGGCGCAGTATTGAACATAAACTCACCATCCACCAAGGCAGCGGTCCATCCGTTCTTGTTCAGGGAGAGGGAGTCCTTTATCCGGATGCTGCCGGAGACGTCGTCCTTCGAGGTATAGATGTTGAGAGACTTGCCGGGCTCGGCCTTTCTCATATTGAAGGCCGCAAGTTTGAATCTGCCGGGCTGTCCCGGCTTAAGGCGTTCCAATTCCTTTCTGCTCAGCGCGTTTTCCGCAACCAGACTTAACAATTCCTCAAAAGAAAGTCCTTTCAAGAATTTGAGTGCGGGTAGCTTGTTTGCCGGCAGGATTAGGAACCGGATATCCGCACCGTCAGGATAGTAAGGAATCACCGCGGCCTGGCGGATCAGCACCGCCTTTTCACTAATGATATAATCCGCGGCAATAACGGTGAACATTTGGCGGCCGATGCTGTCTGCTATCTTGTAGACTGCTTCAATGCGCCGGTGCAGCGGGTCATTTCCCACCTCCTCGTCCCGGCGGATGCTGATGCGCTGCAAGACAAATCCGGACAGATCAATCTCAGTCTCCACGTCCCGGCGCAGGTCGGAAACCGAAGGATCAAAGGCCACAACCTCGGGGGCATGCATCTCCCGCCCCTGAAGTCGGTAGAAGAGTGCCTGGAGCACGGCGGAAAGATCGAGGCGGACCTGGCCCAGAAGGGCGGGCATGGCCGGTTCATGCGCCGGCGCAGTACTGGGCTTCTTCGTTGCAGTGGTGTCGGCGCTGGTGACGTCAGCGGAAGACAGGCAGACCGATAATGGGGATGAGAAAAGAAGGAACGAGACAATTACCGGCAGGGCAGACAAACGCATATTCATTTACAGGACTCCTTTATAACCGGTTCAAGGACTCAAATCCGGGAAGCTGAGGCTGTGCCTGACCGGTTCGGGAAGGCGGTTTCAATGTCTTTTCCTCGGTCATGCCTTTGGTAATCATGTTTTCGCCTGCGGTGGCGCTCCGTTTGTTTGCCTCCTTGGTTAAGGCCTTGAGACCTTCTGTTGGCGACCGGAAGAGCTCCATGGTGTTGACAAATATTTTATTCTTTAACGGCTCGGAAGCAGCGCCAGCTGCGTTTTTCTGGGCCGCACGGAGGGCCAGTTTGCCGGCAGTAGCATCGACTGCGGCGCCGCCGATTTTTCCAGCCGTGAAATCCACCAGAGAGGCCTTGGCGGCCTCGTACACGGCTTTTGAAGGGTCACCGCTTTCCCAGAATGATTCTGCTGTTGCTGCCCCCACCCCCTCGGCAAGGGTCGATGCAAGATCAAACTCCGACATGGTCAGTGCCAAGGCCGGACATGTCGTACCCAGGCTGTAAAGACAACCCGTAGCCAACACTCCGACTTTGGCCAGATCGATGCCCAGTCCGGCATAATCCAGGACCTTTTCCGTGTAGTCCCCGGCAAAATTGTAAATTTTGTCTTCCGCAGCATTACGCTCCACAATCCCCTGATCCGTCCATTTTTTATGGAGCTTGATCTCGCTGAGTAAGTCGTTTCTGGAGACAGGCTCCAGTTTCTTGGCGATCTGGATCAGAAAATTTATTTCATCCTGCTGCCGGTCAAGATCCTTGCTGGACCAGGCATCTTTCAGCCGCAGGATTCTCCTGGCAATAACCCGCTCGTCAAAGGTGAGGCGATTGACATTTTCCCGGTATTTTTCCCAGGTCCCGGCAAGGAAAACAATCGCATCCATATCAATTTTCTTGGCAGGAAGCTGGGTTATACTTTCTTCGGCTGGCGGCTGTGAAGGCGTTTTATAGGCCAGCAGTACGGGAAGAACGGCGATCTCCCGGGCCGCCTGCGTCAAAACCGTGATCATGGCCTTGGAAATGGCTTTGTACTCCTGGGTCTCATTGGGAAAGATGGTGCTGGTACCTTCCTGGATATCCTCGACCTGATAGGTCTTTTCAAAAATCTGCCTTCCCTGAACAAATAATCCCACACTCATCTTCAGTGTCACCGACATCACCGGAGACCAGGTGCCGCCCCACTTAAATCGAAATTCATCCAGGCGGGGCACAATCGCTACCTCTTCGGTGCCAAGCCCCTGGTGGCTTGAAACCCCCCGGATATGTTCAAACACCTGGGGGAATATCATGAGACATGCCTTGTGTACCCCCTCGCCCAGGTGGAACTCGTAGGTCCGGAACGATCCCTGAAAAGAATCGGACTTGCCCCTGAATATGTAATTGCTGAATTGGGGGGTGAGAACCAGGGCTGCGGGCGCGGCCAACTTTTGGACATTTAGCCGGGCATCAGGGAAGGTGGCAAAATCCACCCGGTCGTACAACGGAACATTGAAGGACATTCCCGCCTTCTTTTCTGAGCCCTGGATAATGGTTCCGACATCTTTGGCATCAACGCCAGCATTTCTCAATTGCTGCTCGATGGCGGCACCCACTGTCTGGCCAAAGGCGGACTCGGGGGCTATCCCCGTCAAGACTGCCACAAGCAAAATGATCATCCTGTAAAAAAGGCGCATTGTCTTTCTCCTCGATATTCAGAGGACAATCCGGGCGGGGAATTCAAGCAAATCACCGTTAGTAATCTGTAACATGCCGCCCGAAGTCAAATTTGCTGTTTCGTAAAATGTCCCTAAAGGTCTCCCCATAGTCAAGACAAAAAATAGGGTTGTATTTGGTGCATAATCAGGCCGCCTGTTTTAATTGTTGTTTAAACGATTCTTTGAAATAGATTTCATAAGGCGTTTTATACCCCAGGGATTGATGAATCCTCTCCGTATCGTAGAAGAAAAAGTATTTGCTCAGGCTTCTACGGGCTTCGGAGACAGTCAGATAATTATGGAGGTAAACCTCTTCATATTTGACCGTTCTCCAGAGGCGCTCCACGAAGATATTATCAAATACCCGGCCCCGGCCATCCATACTGATGCTGATACCCTCTCTTTCAAGAATTACCGTGAAATCGGCGCTCGTAAACTGAGAACCTTGGTCGGAATTAAAAATCTCCGGTTTAGAAATCATCAGGGCCTTCTCCAGGGTCCTTGTGCAGAAGGCGGCACCCATTGTGATTGAGATATCCCAGGCCAGGACATAGCGGCTAAACCAATCCATAATCGCGCAAAGATAAACAAAGCCATGCTGCATACGAACGTACGTAATATCAACGCTCCAGACCTGATCAGGCGACAGCTTCGTCTAACCCACATCACTATTTCATGGTAAATCGTCGCTGATTACCGTTCGAAACAAAGCATAACCGACAAAATTCCCAGGCGCTTGAGTTCAGGAAGCAGCAAACGCCCTGACAACCCCCAAAATACGCCCTTCAAACACTGAAGGTTTCAATTGATTATACTCAAAAATTATTCTCACGAAGTAAATCTCAGAAAATTCTTTCATGATTTGGAGCAACCAAAGCTGGTGTGGAGTCTGCTTCTGCCTTATAAAACGAACATAAACCGGCAGCAAATATTGGTTCAACCGCAGTTCGCAGCCTCGGCCAAAACATGAGTGGCCCACTGGTTAAGGCTTTTGCCCTCGCTTTCGGCCACCATTATAGCTGCGGAATGAATTTCAGGCGGCACTCGCAGCAATATCTTGCCGGAAACCGGTTTATTGGGTTGTTGTCCAAGTTTGGTGCAAGCGGCAAGATAATTGTCAACTGACTCATGGAATGCGGTTTCAAGCTCTTCAACAGACGCTCCGTGAAACCCCACAATGTCACGTATAGCGACCAGATGACCTACAAATATGCGGTCATGGGCATCATACTCGATACGAGCTGCATATCCTTTGTATTTCATGGCGTTCATGGCTTTACTCCTATAGATTCAAGAAAATGTCTGGCATCTGTCACCCTGTAACGCAACGACTCTTTTTGAGGATGAGGACGATGGAAGTATGCCCGTCTTCTGTTTTTCTCAAAGGTAACGGAAGAACCGGAACCCTCCATAACAACACAACCCACGGCAACGAATAACGCATCTATCCTCGACCATTTAATGTTTCCGTTGACAGGGTTGGTAAATATGGCTTCAAGGGTTTCCCTGTGTTTGCCAGTCATGCATAGACGATAACACAATATGATATCATGTCAATGTTTTTTTGACAGTCTTCCGACAGCTAATCAGTTACGGACGGCGGGCTCATCCTGATGGCGTGGACGGGGCATTCGGCTGCGCAGAAACCGCAACCTATACACCGCTTGTCTTCTTTGAGGAAAGGATGAGCGTGAGGCTCCCTGCCTGGTAACGGCTCGGAAGGGGCCAGGCAATTTACCGGACATGTTTCAATGCACATGCCGCAAGGCATGCATGCTTTCAGGTCAATTTGCGGTTTTTCCCAGGCCGAGCGTTTGATCCGTTCGCAAACTATTCCAAAAGAATCCGTGACCGCTGTCACCGGACAGATCCTTCCACAGGCTCCGCACTCGATACAAAGGAGAGAATCGACCCGGTGGAGGCTTTTCTTATCTCCCGTAATGGCGTGAACGGGGCAGAGTTTAACACAGGCCCCGCAACCGTTGCAGTTTTCGGTAATTTTATATGACATGGGTCGCCTCCCTGGAAATGGGCTTACCGGTCTTGCAATCCCAGCCGCACTGGCGCCAGTAATCGCTCCGCATCTTTTCGATGTCCATGGTCCGGCCCTTGTTGGCCCCCCGGTTCTGGGGCGGCCGTCCGACGACGCGGTCCACGGCCCGGAAGGAGCGGGGATCGATACCGTGCTTGACATTGAAACGCTGTTTCAGGTCCTGGATAGCGGCGCCGATGGCCATGTATTCCTCCGGCGTTTTGCGCCATCCCGTGGCGGCGTTTAGCCATTCGAAGGTGGGAATCCGCGCTGCCCCGAGGAAAAGACCGAACATGCACAGCCCCGCCCCGTTGGCCACATTCATGAACCTGCTGCACGCCGCCGCCATGACGGCCTTCTCTTCATCGGCGACGTACTTCCGGTCCTTATGGTAAACCAGGGGCGGCCGCGGCAGGCCCCGGACCCGTTTCCAGAGCTGGAACATCTCGTAGTAGAGCTGGGCTCCGATGGTATGGCGGCCGGGCGTTGCTTCCACGGAATAATGGACGTTGAAACCAGGATCATTTCGCCCGTCATGCATGGGCAGTTCCTGCCCTCCGGCGTGCATGGCGAAAGCCTCCGCTCCCCTGCCGATCTTCCTGGCCGCCTGGACGGAACCGTCAGCGAGAAGGTCCCCGACCCCCTCGCGCCTGATCATTTTCTCGATCAGGGTGATCATGGCGGCGGCGTTCCCCCAGGTCAGATCGAGGCCGTTCAGATCCTCCCTGGTCAGGATTCCCTGCTCATAACACTCCATGGCGAAGGCTACCGTACCGCCGGCGGAGATGGTATCCATCCCCGCCCGGTTAAGCATCTCATTCATAGTGAAGATACTGTCCAGATCACCGTTCATGCAGAGACCGCCCAGGGCCAGGACCGACTCGTATTCCGGCTTATGGACCTCTCCATAGGGTCCTTTCGACGTGCAGACGCCGCCGCAGCCCAGGGGGCAGGAGTAGCAGTGATATTTGACCTTTTCCCGGGCCTTGAAGGCGTCGGGATTGACGGACAGTGATTTCCCGATCCCCCAGTCCTCATTGCTCCCCTTCCAGTTCATGACGGGGGCGTCGCCCATCTCGACGGACATCTGGTTCATGCTCACCGTCCCCCACTTTTTCAGGAGGATCTTGTAAACCATGCCTTCCATGGCCATCTGGGTGGGCAAGACGCGCATGAGGGTTCCCACATAGGCCGCCAGGGGCCCGGAGATGAAGGGGGGCTGGAGCTGGACCCACTTGTTGCATTGCCGGCTCAGGCGCTGCATTTCCGTACGCTGATAAACGGGGATTCGCTTTTTGCCGTTGAGGACGAGGGCCTTGAGGCGTTTGGACCCCATGACGGCCCCCAGGCCAGAGCGGGCGGCGATCCGCCCCCGGTCGTTGCATATCCCGGAGATGAGGGAAAGGTTTTCTCCCGCCGGACCGATAGCGGCTACCCGGGCGTGACCCCCGGCCTCGGTAATGAGGTATTCCTCCGTCTCCGCCGTGTCCTTTCCCCAGAGGTGCCCGGCGTCCCTGAGTTCCGGCCGGCCATGATCAATGAGAAGATACACGGGCTTTTCGCTGACGCCGGTGAAGAAGATCCCATCGAAGCCGCAGCGTTTGATCGCCGGCGATAGGGTCCCGCCGCAATTGGCATCGCCCCAGCCGCCTGTGAGGGGAGATTTCCCCGCAACCATCCAGCGCCCCGTAAAGAGAGAACCCGTCCCGGTCAGCAGCCCGGAGACGAACCCGAGGATATTTTCCGGTCCCAGGGGATCGGCCCCGGCGGGGATACGTTCAGAGAGGAGCCAGGCGGCAAGCCCTGTCCCGGAAAGGTATTTCTCATAGATTTCATCGGGAATCGCTTCTTCCCGGAACTCTTTGACCGTCAGATCCACCCACAGAATCTTGCCCATATATCCCCGGTTCATAGTTCTCTCCTCATGTTCTGATGCGGTCGGGATCAAGGGCAACCCCTTCCCAGGCCGCCTCCAGGACCATCAAAAAGTCATCGTAGTCCATGTCTTCGGGATTGTAGAAGATGGACCCGTCACCGAGGGCAGTCCGGGCGATATCCGGCAATCTTTCCCTGGCCACGGCGCGTTTCCCTTCGCGATCCAAAACCTCCTTGAAAAAGCGGGCGTGCCTCCCCCCCGAGGCGTCATGGAGATCCTGGTTCAGCTGGCGGATATAGGCAATAACCCGATCCACCCGCTGCTCCTTGGGGGTGCTGGCAAAGACATCGGAGCCGCCCATGGGGAAAAGAAGTTCTCCCATGACGGCTTCCCGTTTATGACGGTTATACTCCAGCCCATAGGGCAAAAGGATGGCCATACAAGCCCCGTGGGGAACCCCGCAGACCGAACCGGTGGCGTGCCCCAGGGTATGGACCATGCCCACCATGGAGTTGGAAAAGGCCATGCCGGCAAGGGCAGCGGCGTTGGCCATCGCCAGGCGGGCCTCGCGATCAGAGGGGTTCCGGGTAACCTCGACGAGGTTCCCACTGATCAACCGGATCGCCGCGAGGGCCGTGGCGTCACTCAGGGGGTTTTTACTCAAGCCGTAGTAGGCCTCGACGGCATGGGTCATGGCGTCCATACCCGTGGCGGCCGTGATGGCCGCCGGCAGGCTCAAGGTCATGCGGGAATCGAGAATAGATACGTCAGGAACGAGGAAATAGCTTACAAAGGCCATTTTCAGATGCCGTTCATGATCCTTGACGACGGCCACAAGGGTGACTTCAGAGCCCGTCCCCGCGGTGGTCGGAACGGCGACGAGGGGCTTCAATGGCCTTTTCAGGGCTCCGGCGCCACTGAATTTCATGAGATCATTGGCATCCTCGGAAACAACGATGTTGATTTCCTTGGCCGTATCCATGACGG
>DMAT01000035.1 GCA_003451635.1 Syntrophus sp. (in: bacteria)
ATAATCTCCCTGGGACAGGTCAATCAGGGGCAGCCCGCCTTCCATTTTTGAGCTGATGAGACGTTCATCGACGGGAAAGATACTCTCCGGCATCTTGCGCCGGTATTCTTCCCGGAGGATGAGAATTTCTTCCAGGATAGCGAGCAGCTCCTCATAATGGGGGCTCTGGGTCTTGTATGATTCAATGGTTTTAAGAGTATCTTTAAGCATTTTAGCCATGCGGTTTCTTCTCCTTTGGAAGCGATTTTTTATTCGTGGCTGCTGTATATATAGTTTCATGATCAACTTCAAGCAATTCTTTCCAGATAAATATTTAATTGACACAGCAGAAAAAATAAGGAAAAAGGCCGCATGGATTTGATGACCGCCGCCATTCTGGGTATTGTCGAAGGAATCTCGGAGTTTCTGCCGATTTCTTCTACGGGACACCTCATTTTGACTTCCCACTTGCTGGGACTCAAGCACACCGATTTTCTGAAAAGCTTTGAAATAGCCATCCAGGTTGGGGCCATTGCTTCCGTCGTCGTCCTCTATTGGCGTTCCCTTCTGATCGATTTCAATATCATGAAGAAGGTGGTGGTTGCCTTCATTCCCACGGGAATTATGGGGCTTACCCTCTATAAGCTCATCAAGCAGTTTCTCCTCGGATCCTCAACAATCGTCCTCTGGTCCCTTTTTCTGGGGGGGGTCTTTCTGATTGTCTTTGAGATGTGGCATCGGGAGAAAGAGGACGCCGTTGCCGATGTGAGCGATATTTCCTTCCGTCAGGCCTTGATCATCGGCTGCTTTCAATCGATAGCCATGATCCCCGGCGTTTCCCGTTCTGCGGCGACCATCGTGGGCGGTCTGATCCTGGGCCTGAAAAGGAAGGTCATCGTCGAATTCTCTTTCCTTCTGGCCGTACCGACCATGCTGGCCGCCACGGCGTATGATCTCCTGAAAAGCGGTTCCCAGTTTTCCCTGGATCAGGCCCAGTTTTTAGCGGTCGGATTAATAACCTCTTTTGTCGTCGCCCTGCTCAGCATCAAGTTTCTCCTGCGCTATATTCAGACTCACACGTTCATCGCCTTCGGGGTGTACCGAATCGTACTAGTCCTGGTTTGGGTGCTTATCCTGTAATAATTGCTATAAGTTAGGTGGAAAGACATGTTGCGATCTAAAAGGAAAGAGATGAAGGCCTTTTGGGGCTTCTTGGCGATTTCACCGTTTGTGGCCGTGCCGGCCATGACGTGTGTCTGTTTCGCCGCCGGCGACGCCGGGCATGATATCGGACGGAGTATTCCAGTCTGGACGGTAATTCCCTTTGGCGGTATGCTTCTTTCCATTGCCCTCTGCCCACTGCTGACGCCGCGCTTCTGGCATCATCACTTCGGCAAGGTAGCGGCATTCTGGGCTCTAGCCTTTGCTGTACCATTCCTTATTTATTTCAGGGAGATAGCAGTATATGAGATCCTTCATATCATGCTTGTCGATTACGTGCCCTTCATAATTCTCCTGTGGGGTCTCTTTACTATTGCCGGGGGGATTACCGTCAGCGGCTCGCTCAGAGGAACGCCGGTCATGAACACGATGCTGCTGCTTATCGGCACAGCTCTGGCCTCATTGGTGGGAACCACAGGGGCCTCCATGATCATGATCAGACCGGTCCTGCGGGCCAACAAGGATCGTGTGAAGAAGGCTCATATTGTTTGTTTTTTTATCTTCCTCGTTGCCAATATCGGCGGCGCCCTTACTCCCTTGGGAGATCCGCCCCTTTTTCTGGGATTCCTCCACAACGTCCCCTTTTTCTGGGTGACGACCAGTCTTCTGCCCCATATGCTCCTGGCGACGGTCATCCTCTTGGCGATGTTTTTTGTGATTGACCGGTACTTCTACGGACGCGAGGAAGCTGCTGTGCCTCTCCAAGAAGAAACGAAGACGCCGATTCGCATCGAAGGCCTTTACAACTTGCTTTTTTTGGCGGGGGTGATCGCCGTCATTCTGGTCAGCGGCTATTGGCGGCCGGGACACATTTCCGTTTACGGCATCGAGATCCAATACCAGAATCTCCTCCGGGACGCCGTCATCATCATCCTCGGGCTCGTTTCCCTGTATGTAACCCCGCAGCGGTTGCGCCAGGCCAACGATTTCAGTTGGTGGCCGATTTTAGAGGTGGCCAAGCTCTTTGCCGGGATTTTCATTACCATTATTCCGGCCCTGGCGATCCTCAAGGCAGGATCTCAGGGGAGCCTGGCCTGGCTGGTTACATCCGTCAATACGCCGTACGATTATTTTTGGGGATCCGGCATATTGTCATCTTTTCTGGACAATGCCCCTACTTACCTGACCTTCTTCAATATGATCCTGGGCCGGCTCGGACTCACCGAGGCCATGATTCCGGCGGCGCTGGCTACGGGTACCGCTACGGCCAATCCACAGTTTATCGCCTATCTCACGGGCATTTCCGCCGGTTCCGTGTTCATGGGGGCTAATACCTATATCGGGAACGCCCCCAATTTTATGGTAAAATCCATTGCCGAAGAGGCGGGAGTCAAAATGCCGAGTTTCTTCGGTTACATGTTCAAATATTCCATCCCTATTCTTATTCCCGTTTTTATCATCATAACGTACGTATTTTTCTGATCAGGAGGCAAGGACCATGGACGGGCATTACTTTAAGGTAGTTATCGCAGGGCATTACGATTTTATCAGGGGATTTATCAATGGGCTTCTCACCGGAAGGGGAATCAAGGAGGAATCCTTCTTTGGGGAAGATTATAACATAGACGATGAAAGAACATTCGAGATGCTGGCTCGTCTGGCCGGCGTGAGGGGTGAGCATACAGTAATTATCGTGAAGTCCCAAGTTCTTGAAATAATAAGGGATGTTATTGTCGGGAAGGGAGAGAAGGGCGGCTTGAATCTCGTTTCTGTCCACAGGATCAAAGATGCGTTCTTTACCTTTTCCATTCAGACCTTTTCCAGAGAAATTGGGAAAGAACTAGACCATATCCTTACCGAGGCGTCTTCCGGATTGAAAATCGAGCCGCCCTATGCCCCGCAAGAGAAAGAAACGCCGGAAGGAAGGGGCGTCGAGGCCTACGCTCCCCTTCATGATTATGAATTCCAGGCAGAGGGGAGCATCTCAGGGGATTGTGCGAAGATATTCCATTGCTACCGGAATTTGAAACATTATGAAGTTGTTGATCTTGGTCCGGTAGAGATCAACATCGAGAAATAGGAGCAGGGGAGGGGAGTGGTAATACTGCTCTCCGACCTACCTCTTTAGCCGCCGCCACATAATCCAGCCATAGATAGCTCCATTGATCAGAAACACGCCGAGACCAAGAAGAATCTGCTGGGAACGGGTTAGAAAGGACGGGTAAATAATTGATACGACATACCTTTCGATGAAACTGGAGGTATATGCAGACCCTCCGCCTTGAAGACGGAGCCAGTTCTCCCAGGGAGTCAGCGGACAGGTCCAGCCGGTAAACTCCACGAGGACGCCCCAGACCACCGCGGGAATGTGGAGTAGTGCCCAGGACCTTTTATGCAGGACAAGGAGCCCGCCGAAGATAACAAACAGGATAAAAAGGAAATGGATGATAACGGCAAGATCGGCAAGCAGCGAAAATGGCATGGCCTTTAAACCCGATGGCAAGAGAGATGTTGCATGGCCGTTCATCCCCTAATCATGAGAGGAGCACGGCATGCCGCCCCCCTGCTTACTTTTTCGGATAGCCCACTGTCTGGGCCAGGATGATGCGCTGTTCCGGCCTCAACTTCATCACCTGGCCAAGGGCGGCGCGATCCATTGTTCCCCGGGAGACGGTCGCCAGACCTTCGGAAGCGCAATACAGGTAAACATTCTGGCTGATAAAGCCCGTATCGACAGCGGAATATAGGTCTTTCACATCGTTGGCGGCGTTCTCCATCCGCCCGTAATCGGCGACATAGATTAGATCGATTGGTGCATCCTTAACATAGGACTGGGAACCGGTCAGGGCGCGAACGTCCATGGCAAGAACAGGATTCAAACGGTGCTTTTTGGCGTCGTATAGATATAAACCCTTGTCGGTGGCCACATAGACGTCCACTTCCTGCCAGTTTTTGGCCGAGGGAACAGTCCGTTTTCCCGAATCAGGACGATTGACGCCGCAGGCGCTCCAGAGCAGATTGGAGAGGACCCGGATAGGTAATTTGCGATTGCTGAATTCCCGGGAGGACTTACGGTCTTTCAGGACATGCATCAGGAGCCTGCCGCTGTCCATCTGAGGTTTGACAAGCTGGATGGCTTTTAGTTCCTGTGCCGGCAAGATGCCGGGCATAAAGAAAAGAATCAGCAAAACCGAGATGATGAAAACTCTTTGTCTGAGCATGATACCCTCCTTGTTACTACCCCTTACCCCAGTCGCCGCATTCTGGCAAACATTATTTGGGATAGGACAGAAATGCGTTAGAAATGCTCCTCTTACCATATGCGGCCGATGCATGTAACTCCTCGCATCGGCTTTTTCGTCCTCCCTCCCTGTATAAATGGTCGACAAATACAAATAGCTATTGTAGATCACTGCAGGGGGTTGATCTGATCATGGGTATTGCCGGAGACATAGCCATTATTGTTACCGCTGCTTTCTTGGGTGGACTGATTGCACATTTACTGAAGCAACCCCTGATCATCGGATATATTTTCGCAGGTGTGATTGTGGGACCGCACACAGGTGGGGTGACCGTTTCTGATGTCCACAATATTGAGAAGCTTGCAGAAATCGGCGTGGCCCTGCTGCTTTTCGCATTGGGGCTGGAATTTTCCATTCGGGAGTTGAAGCCGGTCCGTAAAATTGCCATTATCGGGACTCCTATACAGATAGCTTTAACGACAGCATTCGGGTTTGGCATTGGAAGATTGCTGGGATGGGACTGGGTGCCGTCTCTCTGGTTTGGGGCGCTTATCTCGCTTTCAAGTACGATGGTAATCCTGAAGACCCTGGAGAATCAGGGAATGATCGGCACCCTGTCCAGTCGCGTCATGATCGGCGTGCTTATTGTTCAGGATTTGGCAATAGTGCCGATGTTGATCATTCTCCCGCAGTTGAGCACCCCCCAAAGCGGTTTACCGATTCTGGCTTTTGCCGCCATGAATGCGGCCATTTTCCTAATATTGATGATCATTCTCGGCACACGCATCATTCCGCCGGTAATGAAATTCATTGCCAACTGGGGCTCCCGGGAGTTATTCCTTGTCGCCATCACGGCCATAGGATTGGGTATTGGCTATGGCACATATCTGTTCGGTCTTTCCTTCGCCTTCGGAGCCTTTGTTGCCGGCATGCTGCTGAGCGAGTCTGATTATGGATATCAAGCCCTTAGTGATATCATACCTCTACGTGATATCTTCAGTCTTCTGTTCTTTACCTCCATTGGAATGCTGCTTGACCTCAAATATTTGTTAAATAATCTGCCGATGATCCTGTTTTTAGTACTGATCGTTATGCTGGGCAAGGGGCTGATTTTCGCCGCATTGAGCCGGTTGTTTCATTACAAGAATATTGTTCCCCTGGCCATGGGATTGGGGCTCTCACAGGTCGGAGAATTCTCTTTTGTCCTTGGCCGCGTGGGAGTTACAACAAAGTCCATTTCTGCAGAATTCTATTCCCTGGTTCTGACCGTGACCATTGTCACCATGCTGCTTACACCGCCCATTTCGGGATTGACCTCTCCATTATACGCTTTTTTGAGACGGTGGCTGAAGCCGGCTATGCTAGAGCCTATCCATTTTCCTAAGACAGATATGCAGGAGCATTTTGTCATCGCCGGCGGAGGAAGAGTGGGCAGATCTGTNNTGTCGCCGATGTCCTGAAGCGGATGAAAATCCCCTTCGTGATCGTGGAATATGATTCACTGAAGGTGGATACCCTGAAGGCGTCCGGCTTTCCCGTCCTTTTCGGAGACGCACAAAAGGAGATCATCATGGAGGCGGCGGCGTTGGGCAGGGCAAGAATGC
>DMAT01000032.1 GCA_003451635.1 Syntrophus sp. (in: bacteria)
TAAGGCGATGAACCGGGCCATTGGGAAGACAAAAGTGGATCTTGACGGTCTCCATGTCCGGAGCAGGGAAACAAATCTGGGTAATTTCATCGCCGATGCAATGAGAAAAGACGCCGATACGGAGGTGGCCTTTATCAACGGTGGCTCCATAAGGGCGGGCATCGCCGCCGGTTCGATAACGAACAGAGATATTTATACCGTCCTTCCCTTTCCAGGTTATTCCGTGGTTATGGAACTTCGGGGCAAGGAGATACGTACAGCTTTCGAACATGCCCTTGCGGGTGGTGAAGAAGGCTCGGGAGGTTTCCTGCAAGTGTCGGGAATACAGATTGTTTACAACATCGGCGCCGCAGTTGGCTCCCGGGTCAAGGGAATTAACGTAAAAGGTGCACCCCTCGACCCGGCAAGAAAATACACGGTAGTCACGAGCGATTTCCTGGCAGCCGGGGGAGACGGCTACTCTTTCTTTAAGGCAATCAGTCAGAATCGGGTGCAGGGACAGGGAAAGGAAATCAGAGAGATCATAATTGACTACATCAAAGCCCAGGGAGATATATGTCCGCGGACCGAGGGGAGAATAAAGGGCATAACGCCCTGAACGTCTTTGTCAATGGATGTCATTTCCACCTGGCAAAGGGCATGACAGTGCGACACGCCCTCCTCGCTGGGGGGATGATGTTGAATAACCGGGAAATACCGGCCGTCCTGGACGAGTGGGGAAATCTGATCAGCCTTGATGGCGCCCTTACGGAAGGTACAAAGCTCTTTACATCAAAGCATGGGTAAGGCTGCCATTTGTCGATAATGTTTTACTGCCCCCTCATATTGCCTGATCAGCGTCTCCAGCCCAAATCGAGGGGCAGGTTTTTCGGGGCTTCAACAACGACGCCGGTCGAGACGACCTTCTTCTCTCCACCCGGAATATCCAGTAGCCAGATCTGGCTGGTCGGGCTCGTTTCAGATGCCTCAGGGCTGTTCTTGATCGTGATTTTGATCTGTTCGTCCCGGGATTGGGGCAACGGTTCCTCCATCCGGACCCGCACCGGATAATTACGGCCGTTGGCGACTTCGATCCGCCATTCCCAACGGAAAGTCTGTTTATCCGCAACAAAAAAAGACTTCTCTCCCGCCGCCTGGTTGAGAAGAACCGACGATGCCTTGATTAAGGGGTCGGCGCCGAAGTATATGGTATCTTCACGTCCCGTCAGGGAAAAGGGTCTTTTCCCGACCAAGGCGCCGTCGATCATGAATGACGCCGTTCCCCGGGGGATTTCTTTGTCTTCCTTAAACTGAACTGCCCCACGGACAAATGTCTGATCGCCCTGAGAAGGTCTCGCCAGGTGGGTGAATTCAACGGGCCAGGTTTCTTCCTGGACCTGGATGCGTTGCTTAATTCCTGCATTCAGCGAGCGCTTTCCCAGGTTCCACACATGAAAGGAGCTTTCCCTGCTCAGGCTGGGCGCCGCATTTGGACTGGCGGCAAGGGCTAGCGGTTCTGCCGCTTCTTCGCTTATTTTTTCCTGCTTTGCCCGGCGCTTGGCTTTATAGACCACCTCTTGGCGCGTTTTGATTATCCAGGCAGGCAAATCTTGCGGTGCAATAGTCGTGTTTGGCTGGAGAGTCGCCAGGCGGATATCCACCTGACGCCAATCATGACCGGAACTCTGCCAGATTTCCGCTTCCCAGGAAAAGAGGATGCGTTTTCTCAGGGGTTGTGCTTCCAGACGGTAAAGAGAGGTCCATCCGCAACCCGACATGGTATAGGTATACGTCAGCGTGGCTTCGACAGCGGCAGGTCCTGACAACAGGACCGTTACCTCCCAAACCGTTTCTTTTTTACCGGCAGTTAGAGCAATATTATCCTGTAATACTTTGACCTTTTTGTTTGTTTCCTCAAGTAAAGGTTCAAGGGCCAGTTTGTCCTGAACCATCTTCGTCATATTCTTTCCGATGGCATTGGACATGTTGCCGGCGTCGGCGATGGTCTTTACCCTGGCCTTGGTCTGCAACTGCCAGAACTGTATTTGCGTTTCCAGGGCGCGGATACCGGCTTGAAGCCTGTTCTGTTCTTTTTTAAGTTCTTCAAGTTTTTTCCTCATGGCAACGATACCCTGGTCATCCTGGGGAATTATCTGACGCCAGGTCTGGTCCACGATGATCAAGGAGGCAGGGCTTGTGATCTGAGTCGCCAGGGTATCGGGATCCGCCTGGCCGGGAATCGTGATGGTGGCTTGCTTCAAACTGCTCTCTATCGGTTTGAGTCGAACCTTCTGTACTTCTTTGACTTGCGCCGATTGCGGATAAAACGTCACCTCAACCGGGGCGGCAAAGAGTTGTAAAGGGACAAGAGAAAGGGCGAATATTACGGCGGACAATATTTGCTGGGCGCTTCTATTCATTATCAATCCTCCTAAACCGATTATGGAGGTCATCATAGGTAGGATGGGATGGGATGTCAAATAATTATTTAAATAGAGAGTGTTTTATGTCATGGGCTATCTTATTGACGTTATCCATAACTTCTTCCAGATCAATCGTCATAAGTCGGCGGTCCTTCATAACGATCTTGCCATTGATGATACTTGTCCGGACATCGGCCCCCGAGGCGGCGTAGACAAGCTGGGAGCAAATGTTATAAACAGGCGTCAAATGTGGCTTCTTTAGATCGACAATGATCATATCCGCCATCTTGCCCACTTCGATAGATCCGATCAGGCGATCCAGCCCCAGTACCCTGGCCCCACCCATCGTTGCCATGGTCAGTACCGTTCGGGCATCCATGATAGACGGGTCTTTTTTTATTAGTTTATGCAGTTTTGCGGCGGAATCCATTTCGCCAAACATGTCGTGATCGTTATTGCTGGCGCAACCGTCCGTGCCAAGTCCCACATCGACACCGGCGGCAAGCAGCTCGGGAATCGGACCCACGCCGGCAGCAAGCTTCATGTTGCTCTGCGGATTATGGGAAACCTTCACATGGTTTGCAGCAAGGCAGGCGATTTCCCCTTCATCGAGCCAGTTACAGTGGACCGCGATGGTCAGGTCGTCCAGGACCCCCAGGGTATCGAGGTGGTGCACCGGAGTGTTGCCGTAGCGATTCATGATGATTTCTTTTTCATCGCTTGTTTCCGCCAGATGGATCAGGAAGGGGACGGCATGGCGACGGGCAACCTCCTTGATGGCGCGGATCGTTTGGGGAGAACAGGTGTAAGGGGAATGACAGAATAGGGCAGGGGTGATCATGGGTCTTTCCGACAGCCATTTGCTGAGGAATTTATCCGCCCCCTGCACGTGTCTTTCAATCTCGGCGGCAGCGACGTGGTCCATATCTGCGTCCAGGAAGCCCATTCCAGCCACGCAGCGGATACCGCTCTCGTGGGCGGCCCGGGCCACACTGCTCTCGTAAAAGTATCCGTCGCAAAAGGTTGTCGTTCCCGAGAGCAGCATCTCCGCAATCCCGAGGAGGGCGCCCGCATGGACCATTTCCCGGTTGACATACTTTCTCTCGGCAGGGAAGATATTGTTGTTTAGCCAATCCATCAAGGGAAGATCATCGGCGAGGCCGCGAAAACAGACCATGGGAACATGGGTGTGAGTATTGACAAGGCCCGGAAGAATGATGCAACCATCGGCATGGATGATTTCTTTGGGCGCGTAGAGACTGACCAGGGGGGCATGGGCTTCCTCGAGGAAAAGAATCTCACCGTCGCGAATGCCGATGAGGGGGTCTTCAATAACCCTGTTATCTTCGGCGAGAGTGAGGAGTCGTCCACCCTGAATAAGAATATCAAGAGGTGCGCTGCAATGGTTCATGATAATTGGTTATGCCTTTCTCAGGCTTTCCCTGACTTTCAGCGCTATCTCGTTGACCCGTTCCATGGCTTCCTGTTCATTGATCGTAAGGAGACGACGGTTTTCCATGACTAACTTGCCGTTGATAATGGAGGTGTCCACATCGGCTCCCGTGACCGCGTAAACAAGATGGGAGTATGCATTGTACATAGGGGTTAGATGAGGTTTCCGGGTATTGATCAGAATTACGTCGGCCTTTTTTCCTGCTTCCAGGACGCCGGTTAAATGGCCCATCCCCAATGCCTGCGCCCCGTTGCGGGTAGCCATTTTAACTACAGCGGGGGCAGGCAGGACGGTGGGATCCAGGGTGGCGACTTTTGCCAGTTTTGCCGCTGTATCCATCTCTTGGAACATATCGAGGTTGTTGTTGCTGGCGCAGCCGTCCGTGCCGAGGGCGACGTTAAGGCCAAGTTTCAGCATCTGGGCGACGGGGGCGATGCCGGATGCCAGTTTCATGTTGCTTTCCGGATTGTGGACGACCTTGCATCCGTGGTCAGCGAATATCCTTATGTCCTCTTCATCCATACAGACGCCGTGAAATACGATCAATTGTTCGTCAAGATAACCGATATCCTTAAGAAAGTGCGTTGCTTTCTTCCCATATTTATCCATTAATTGTTGAACCTCAGCGCTGTTTTCAAGAAAATGCATGGCGATGGGAATGTCATATTCCCTCGCAATGTCTTTAGCGTTCTTAAGGAGGGACGGCGAGCAGGTATAAAGGGCATGAGGCTCGACAACGATCTGGACGAGGGGGTCACCGGACCATTTTTCAATGAGTTTCCTCGTATAGCTCATTCCTTCCGCAGGAGTTTTGAAATTGGGGGAAGGAAAGTCAAAGAGGACCTCCCCGACGAGACACCTCATGCCGGCGGTTTTTGATGCGGAGGCAGTTTCATCCTACAAGATGTACATATCACAGAAAGTGGTAGTGCCGGATTTGATCATTTCAGCGCAGGCAAGCATACTCCCCCAATAGGCAAGCTCGGGAGATACATTTCTGGCTTCGGCGGGAAAGATATAGTCGTTTAACCAGGTCATGAGATCCATGTCATCGGCAATGCCCCGGAAGCAAGTCATGGCGGCGTGGGTATGACCATTGATCAAGCCGGGCATGACAATACAGTTGCGAGCGGATATTTCCTTCTTGCCCCGATACGCTTTTTTAATGTCTTCCGAATGCCCCAAGTCAATGATCGTATCATTTTCAATGGCAAGGGCGCCATCATCGTAGATGGTTCCCGAGTTATCCATGGTGACGATCAGCCCTTCGGTGATCAAGATATCAACGTCGCGCATCTGCTTCCCCCTTCAGCTCCTCAGTGTCCGGCGAAGTTTGCATATCTCTGAGAAAATGTCCAGAAGGAGTAGATGAAATTCTTGACATGAATTGCGGGAAATAATATTGAGGCAATCACATATAAAGCCTGGGTGGCGGAACTGGTAGACGNNCGCAAGGGACTTAAAATCCCTCGACGCTTGACGTTGTGAGGATTCGATTTCCTCCCCAGGCACCAATAAAAACTAGGGCTTACATGGTGATAGCTGACCGGTAAGCCCTTTGTTATTTCCACGGAATGCTTATTTGTCCCGATTTTAGAGATCCTACCCGAAAGTTATCCACCGGACGGAAGCGAGGTGACCGCGAAGCCCTTGGGCGGAGCCAGTCGCGGCACGCGCGGACCGGAAGGGGAGATCAGTTTGAGGACAGGGAAACATAATTCTGTCCATGAACGGGCAGGAGCGTCCGATACTACTTGGCGGAACGCACCGGGAGCGAACGTGTGCTGGTGGCGTGTGAACGGGGCTTCCAGTACCAACTGCCAGTGTTGAAACTAAAGTAGGCAGCCTGGGAACCACGTGTTTCTGACGTCCACGTAGCATAGCAGCTAAGATCAATCAATTCCGTGGCCACACGGATATTATAAACTGCATTACATGCTGATGGCCTTGATTTGCTGCTTGCAAATAACCCCGTCAGTTCATCTGAGGTCGGCAGACGCCAGTCCGAGTGGCCTCCGCCACGGTAGTTTTCACAATATTCCTTAGCTTCCTTCCAGTTAATACCACTCCCGTTATCCTTTGCTGCCCAAATCAAATTCGACTTTGTATCTAAAACCGTCCCATCGTTATACGCAACAAATCGGCTTCTGTTTTGGACTTGCGGGGCAACTGGTTGTTGTTCATCTGCAGATTGATGCCAAGACATGACAACCAAGATGACTACGATAATGACGGTCAGGATCGCAGCAGCAGGAACAAAAATTTTCATTTTTACAGGGTGTTCTTTCTTAACGGTTATTTCCTCATCCATGACTAAATCCCGATCCTAACCTACTTGGCAAAACGCACCGGGAGAACCCGTGTGCAGCTGCCCAAGTAATGGGGGTCCCATGCTTGCGTGCCATTATTGAAACCGTAGCCTGCATTGCCGGAAAGGCCGGTTGCAAAGGCCCAAACCCAATAGCCGGTAAGATCTAATAAATCTGTTATAACATGGATGATCGCGTTAGGCTCACAGGCACTTGGAAGGGATTTGTTGGCATCATAAAGCCCTGACAGTTCATCCTTTGTCGGCATTCGCCAATCTGTATAACCGCCGCCACTGTAGTTCTCGCAATAGGATTTAGCGTTCGCCCAGTTAATATCACTCCCGTTGTCTTTTGCGGCCCACATCAAGTTTGTCTTTGTATCCAGAACCGTACCGTTGTCATAGGCAATGAAACGCCCATCCCTGGCAATCTCTCCGGCCAGCACAGCGCCAGGTAAGCATAACACCAGAAGGATGAGGCAATTGATAACAATGATGATAGGGCGGCTGGTTTTCCTATCCATGGTGCGTACCTTGAATCGGACAGTTTGGTTGTGGGTAAAATTGGATCTCAATTGCCGGCCACTATAAACGGACAACCTATTTGTGTCAATAAAATATGGGAGAATGTTGTTTGTCCTGATAAATACGGTCATTATCCATTCAATAATAGTTGATTTAACAGTAATATTTGTCTATATACGGGCAGCAATTAATTCAGAAGGGAACAACAGATGCGCGATCCAGCCAGAACAAATCATGAACTCCTCGAAGAGATTGCACTACTAAAGGGGAGAATCAAAGAACTGGAACAAGGGGAAGATGCGCTTAGGAAAAGCGAGGAGTATTTCCGGGTAATCACCCAGAATTCATCAGATATCCTCTTTACCGTGGATGAATTGGGAATAGTTACCTATGTGAGTCCCTCGGTTGAAAGAATAGTCGGTTATACTCCGGGCGAGTTGGTCGGGACGAGCACTTTCGATCTCTTTATATCTGACGATCTTCCCAGAGCGACACATAACTTTAGCCAGGCTCTGCTTTCAAAAGATGTTGATATACCCAACAGCTTCCGAATCAGACATAAAGACGGTACCGAACGCATTATGGAGGGTACCGGCCGAAATCTAATGCACAATCCCGCTATTGCCAGTTTTGTGGTTAATGTCCGCGATATCACCGAAAAAAAACGGGCGGAGGAGGCCCTGCGGGAGAGCGAAGGAAGATATAAGCTTGTCGCTGAAAAAATGACGGACATGGTGTGGATTCTGGACATGAATTTGCGCACCGTTTATGTCAGCCCGTCTATACAGAAATTACTTGGCTTTACACCGGAGGAAAGGATAACTCAACGATTAGATGAACAAATAACCCCCTCTTCCATACATGTGGCACAGGATGTCTGGTTAAGGGAGCTTGCCCTTGAACAACAGGGCCAAGGAGACCCTGAAAGAAGCGTAACCCTTGAATTGGAATATTATCGTAAGGATGGTTCCACGCGGTGGATCGAAAGCCTCGTAAGCGGCATTCGCAACGATCAGGGACTTCTGACCGGATTTCATGGAGTTTCCAGAGACGTCTCCGAGCGTAAAAAGGCCGAAAAAGCACTAAAAGAGAGCGAAAATCTTTACCGCACCCTGGTCGAAACATCTCCGGATTCGATTATCATGTATTCCCCGGACGGGACGATCATTTCAGCAAACACCCCGACTGCAATAACTTACGGCACATCGAGCGTTGTTGAGTTTCTTCAGGAGGTTAAAACGGTATTTGATCTTCTTACCGAGGACAGTAAAGCATTTGCTATGGTAAACATACCCCTTACCATGAATGAAGGATACTCGCATAAGAACGAATACCAGGTACGTCTCCGGGATGGGAGACTAATTGCCGTGGAAATAAACTCTTCGGTCGTGCGGACAGAGGACGGCGAGCCCCGGGCCATCATCAGCGTGATCCGCGATATCCAGGAACGTAAAGAGACCGCAGAAGCCCTTCTGGCCAGTGAAACCAGGTATCAGAGCATTTTCGAGAACACAGGTAGCGTCATGTTGCTCATCGAAGAAGACATGACGATATCCTTTGTCAACGCCGAATTCGAAAAACTCAGCGGATACAAGCGGGAAGAGATAGAAGGGAAGAAAAAATGGGTGGAATTCATTAACAAAACCGATCTGGAAAAAATGGTCAGACTGCATTGGTTGCGACGGTCAGAACCGG
>DMAT01000416.1 GCA_003451635.1 Syntrophus sp. (in: bacteria)
ATTTCGTTCGCTGGTTCATCGACAAGGCTCTGGTGGCCGAGTATTTGGCCGATGCCGAAAGACGGCTGGCCGAGTTGGGGGCCACCCCGGTCGCGCTCATGGAAAAGCCGGTCAGCGTGAGCTGGATGAAGTCGAACGCCGGTTGGACCGCGACCATGATGATTGCCGAACCTGCCGGCGAGGTATTCTACCGCCTGGATTCAGATCCGTCATTTAAAAGCACGGGGCGCACCCAGATCAGGCATCCTCAGACGGGTAAGCCCATGCCGGTCATGTTCGTGAGTTTCCCCTTTACGGGCAAGCCACTAAAATTATGGGTGAAATACAAGGACCGCCAGGGCCGGGAGATGGGACCGTGGGATTTCGCCCTCGATCCCGGCGGAGAGGCAGGACGGGGGGACAAGGACATCCTGGAGATGACCAAGACAAGTTGGGCGTCTTTTAGAGGGCTCGACGGCAGGACCCTGGTCTATTTTACCCATCTGATGTCCTGGCGAGGCGGCATCAACCGGATTTATTATGGGGTAGACAAGGAGAATCCGGACAGGGAGTTCAGATTTCCGCCCCACAGGGGCGCTGGAACAGCGAGCATAACCGAAGACGTGCCGGTTTATGTTGAAGTTCCGTCCGGAGTCAGGTTCGTAACTGTGAGGGTCGTATATTTCGATCAGACGCGATCAGAGGTGGTTAAGTTCGGGAAAAACGAATAGAGCGGGTAAAAGCCTTGCCGGCTTTTACCGTTGATTAAATTTGCAAGCCCCTGTTTATTTTGAAAGGATAAGTATGGGGTAATATGCTCGGCAGCATACCCTTATAAGCAATGCTGGCAGAGGCAAAGTGGCCCGCTAACAATCGCAATGTGTGAACTCAGCGATATGGAGATATGAGGTCATGACCTGGCATCGCAAACTTGCCGATTTTTTTGGATTAAAAAAAGCATCGTCGGCCTCCTTGGTGCTGCTTCTGACCGCCATGGTATGCAGTCTCGCCGGGCCGATTTATTTCTGGATTTTCGGAAGGGACCTCAAGTAAACATGAAAACAACGATCTATGTTTATATGAAAATCCCCCTGATTAGCCGCCCGTCATAAAGCTCGCAACGGATATTAATCTATCACCCGATCACGTCATGCCATAGATATCCCCAGGTGGGGTGGAGATTTCCACGCTGTTTTCTCCTTTGATCCTGATCATAACATGGAGACCGGGTATGGAAAACCAGTTGCCGATTTTCCTGTCTTTGTGATCGAGAATATAGAATCCTTGGAGCATGACAAGATTCTCCAGCGCTTTTGTCTGCATGCCTTGGACTAGTTCCTTCATGCGTTCGGGAGAAAAATCCTTCTTTTTCCAAAGCTTAGACACGAGTATCCAATCTTTGTCCATCCCCATCAGGGCATTTGGATAGAGATCGGGACCGCTGAGGTAGTAATTCAGACGAGGGTTTACCTGGAATGATTCATAGGCTGTAGCCACTTCTCCGTTCGGATGGAGCTTCCCGTATCGCCCGTTTGAAAACCGCCACACCGCTATGATCAGGGCAACCGCCACAGCAAGCAGGATTAGGATGGTTTGCAGGCTCATGACAAAGACGCTCTCCCTAAATTGATGGCCATGTTATCTGATGTCAGCTATTAAGACCCCTTCATGGGGCGAACGTGGAATTACTTTGATAGTTCAACCATAGGTAACATCTCTCCAAATTGTCAATGATGAATCGGTGTCCATCAGGAATGCGGCTTGATATGGAGATATGGATCAGGGTGCCACATCTCTGCCGTCATCCCCATATCCCATAGGACAAAGCCTGATCTCCGACGGCAAATACCCTGACCCAGATAAACGCCCTTTTCTCATCCCATATTCATCATTCCCCTGATTGTTAAAAATAGCTTTCGGGATTATCTTAGGGCCGAAAGAAAGAGAAAGGAGACATAAAGGCCATGACAACCATCAATCAAAAAGTCGAGTTCAATCCTCAAAGAGACATCCTGGGGAAAACAATAGAGAGAAACGGGACCGGCCTTCACCATATGGCAGGTCTCAAAGGATTATAAACAGTATCAAGAAGAGAGAGGAGAAACGACCATGAAGAAGACAGGAGCCAAAAAAGAGGAAAGATTTGCAAAGAAAGCTGGCAAGACCTGGTTGGACCCCATGTGCACCCCGTTTGAAGCCAGGTAGATCAGGACAAAAAACAAAGATAACGGTTCTTAACTTAAGAGAGGAGATAAAGACCATGATCAAGACAGCAAAATCCGGAGAAAAGAAACTTCAAGACAAGAGCGAGAAAGTACTGGGGAAACAGGAAATCGAGTGCTACGAATCAACCTTAGTGGACATCGTTGTGTTTTAGTGCCACCACGATAACGATTCTTATTTTGAGAGAGGAGCAAGGATCATGAAAAAAGATAAAAAGGCATACAAGGGTTGGATTGACCCCATG
The DNA here is from genome assembly GCA_003451635.1 of Syntrophus sp. (in: bacteria). Taxonomy (GTDB): domain Bacteria; phylum Desulfobacterota; class Syntrophia; order Syntrophales; family UBA8958; genus UBA8958. The sequence goes on from DMAT01000416.1 coordinate 2,447, forward strand.
TGCACGCTTTATCAATACAAGAAAGGCTGACAGCACTGAGAAGACATAGTCTCTGCCATAACGGCAGAAATGGTCGAGAGAGGTTAGAAGAACGGATAACATGAAAACCCTGCCTCTCTCAAGGTTAAGGGCGGTTGTTGAATAGACTCCGCCCTTAGTTTTTTCAATAACAGATCACCTCCCCTGTCTGCATCTTATTTTGACGGTAGAGTTATTGTATTGACTCGCAGATGAAGAACAGACCGTCATTGCAGATGCCCGGACGAGATATATCCTATTGATAACAAGTAATTAATCCACGCAATTAGGCCGATCGGGCCTACTGCCGTTATGTAAAACCACCCGTTTTTACTGCCTTATTGTTCCTGGAGGCTGACTCCAGCATTCCTTTGTTATTTTGGTAGACGCCTTTATAGTCTGAGGCACGATGTTTGCTGAATAATGCTTAAGGATGCTTATTGTCTTTTTAAAGGAGGTGATTTTTTTGAAAGGAGAAAAAAAGACCTACGAAAAAAAAAGGCGCGCCTGGGAGCGATATATAAAGATAGTTCAAGATATATCGCCGGATGATTATAATTTTAAAAGTGATTCTTTCGAATTGGATTTGCCCGGCTGTTCGGATATGTTCCTACGCTGGCGTGATTCTCTTTCAAGCATGACAAGAGAATTTCTGGAAGGTAAAAGGGGGCCAGAAAATCGGTGTCTTGTTGAATGAAAGAGCAGGAAAATATTTCCTGATTAAGAAAGGATGATATTTCTGTAAAAAAGATGTTTACAGGCCGATCCAGATGGCCAGCTGATAGGCGAACATGCCGAGGAAAAAGGACAGGCTCAGCATCAGGGCAAAAGAGGCGCCGAACCATGTCCAGCTTCCCATCTCCCGCTTCATGACTGCCACCGTTGCCGCACAGGGAATAAAAAGCATGAGGACCACGAGAAAGGCAAGGGCCGATGCCGGGGTCATGACGGTGGGCAGAACCCGCACCAGTCCCTCATCGCCTACCCCATAGAGGACGCCGAGGGTGGCAATGGCGTTTTCCTTGGCCACGATACTCGTCAGCAGGGCCGTCATCATCTTCCAGTCCAGCCCCAGGGGCCGCCCCACCGGTTCGATAAACTGTCCAATCCCCGCCAGGAGGCTGTCTTCCACCCGGCCGTGGGGAAAATAGGACAGCACCCATACGAGCACCGATACTGCAAGAATCACCGTTCCCGCCCGCCTGACAAAGGCGATGGTCCGATTCCAGATAACCATGCCGATGGTCCGCATGTCCGGCTTGTGATACAGGGGCAGCTCCATGATGAAGGGCATGGGATCGTCCTTGAGGACGAAACGGTTGATGATCATGCCCGTCATGCCCAAGATAAGGATATTGGTCGCCAGGAGGGACCAGGAGACAACTGCGGCCTGTTTAGCAAAGACGGCCGCCGTAACGAAGGTCAGTACGGCCAGCCGGGCGGTACAGGGAATAAAGGGGGAAAGAAAGATGGTCAGGAGCCGCTCTCTTTTCGATTCCACGATACGGGCCCCGAGGATCGCCGGTACATTGCACCCAAAACCCAGGCACATGGGGATGACGCTCTTGCCATGGAGTCCGATCAGGTGCATGAAACGATCCATGACAAAGGCCGCCCGGGCCATATATCCTACATCTTCGAGGATGGCCAGGACGGCGAAGAAGATGACGAGGATAGGCAGGAAGGTCAAGACGGAACCGGCGCCGCCGATGATCCCATCTACCACCAGCCCCTTGATCCAGGGGGGAAAAGGGAGCAAAGACGGTTGGATCTGGCGGGCAAAGGCACTTACCAGCCATTCCAGGCCCTTTTGCAGGGGATAGCCGACCTTGTAGGTCACAAAAAAGACGCCGGCAAACATCGCCAGGAGGATCGGAATCCCATAGAGGGGGCGGGTCAGGACATGGTCGAGGCGATCCGTCATGACCACCTGTCCCATCTTGAACCGGGAGACGGCGGAACGGGTCGCCTCCTCGATCCAGTCATAACGACCCCCGACGACGGCATGGAGAGAATCTTCGTGCTTGAGCAGGATCGCCTTGAGCTGGTTCCAGATCTCCGGGGGCACAGATTCCTCTATCTTTTTAGATATTTCCTTGTCTCCCTCCATAAATTTCGTCGCCAGCCAGGTATGCCGCGTCTGGACGGTAAGGTTCTTACGGAGGAGGTCTTTAATCTCCAGGAAGACCTCCTGATGATCGGCGGCAATATCGGGCAACCGGGGCTGATAGGAAAGCTCACCCCGGTCCAGGGAAATAATGCGGTTGATCAGCTCCCGGAGGCCCTGGTTCTTGGATGCGATCATCCCGATGACCGGGACGCCGAGGGACCGTTCAAGGGCGTGGATATCAATGCGAACGCCTTGGGACTCCGCCACGTCAATCATATTGATAGCTACAATCACCGGCGGCCCGAGGAGGAGAAGTTCCGTAAGGAGATAGAGGCTCCGGTCGAGGGCGGCGGCATTGGCAAGGAGGACGATCACATCGGGGCTCTCATTCAGGATGAAGTCGCGGGCGACCCGCTCCTCCTCCGAGAAGGCCGTGAGGCTGTAGGTACCGGGAAGATCGACGATGCAGAGGTCTCCTTCCTGGCAGACAAGAGCCCCTTCCTTTTTTTCCACCGTCTTGCCCGGCCAGTTGCCAACATGCTGAGAAAGGCCCGTCAGGATATTGAACACCGTCGATTTGCCCACGTTGGGCTGACCCGCGAGGGCCACGAGGATTCTTTTCTTCGGCTCCGGGGTCCTTTCCGCTTCCGTTGAGGGAATCGTACGGTAAACAATTATCTTTTCCCCTTCCCCATGGCCCAGGGCAATTCTTGTTTCCCCGACCAGGACCATAACCAGACCGCTGCTGTTGCGGACCATCCTGATCTTGGCATTCAGAGAAATGCCCATACCGGCCAGGCGGCCGGCCAAGTCCCGGCCCCCGGCCAGGGAGAGGATGATGCCTTCCTCCCCATCCGCCAGGTCGGTCAGGGGGAGGGCGTTATCGTTATTCATTATCTTATCCATAGATGTTGTCAGCTTGCTCGAATCTTTTTATAATAACGGCGGGGGGAGATGTCAATGGTTATGACATCTTGACAGGCATGAAAAGCCGATTGTTACAAAAACAGGCCGGCCCCCGCGATCCTCAACCAGCGCCGCTGGTTTCTATAGTCGGGGCAGATTTCCCCGACGAGGGACCAGAAACGGGGGGAATGATTCTTTTCCCGAATATGGGCCAGTTCGTGAACCACGACATAATCGATGACAGACGGTGGCGTCATCATTAGCCGCCAGGAGAAAGCAAGACGGTTATCAGCGGAACATGAACCCCAGCGCGACCGGGCCCTGCTGATGCGAACCGAACGAGAATGACAGCCCATAATACCTTCATAAGCCCTGACCCGGTCCGGCAGAAATGACGAAGCCGCCTGCTGATACCAGGTCCGGAGTGAGTCCTTGCCCAAGGCGGCGGCGCATGGGGAAAGGAGAAAGCTGCTGCCGTCGAAGGTAAGATTGTCGCCGCTAAGACTGATCCCATTTATAATCACCGGATAGGCGACGCCGAGAAACAACGCCTTGTCGCCGGTGGCAAGGGCGTCGCTCCGCGGGATCTCCCGAGAAACCTGTAGCGCCAGGGTTGCCAGCTTTTGGCGAATCCAGGGCAACTTGCGTTGAAAGAATCCGTCGATCTCAGCCTGCGGGACGGGATAAGGGGCCTGGATTACAACCATGCCTTCCGGTTTCACCGTAAGGGACAGGGTTTTCTTCCTCTTTTTGCTCCGTATCAGCTGGTAAGTCAGGTCCATTATCTTTGATTCTCTGAGGCCTTTCTTCAAGATTAAAGATGCGTCGGCAGCCTTTCTTATGGTAAGAAGGCAAAAAAAGCCAATACTATTTTTATCGAAGTAGAAAGGATCCTTATGGAAACTGATCATCGCCCCTGGGGTTACTATGAGGTTCTGGGTGACGCCCCGGATCACAAGGTCAAAAGGATTGTCGTCTATCCCGGTAAACGCTTGAGCCTCCAGCGCCACCGCCGCCGCTCCGAGCATTGGTATGTCTTTCAGGGACAGGCCCTGGCGACCATTGACGGCAAGGAGATTTCCCTGCGCCCGGGCCAGGCCGTGGACATCCCCTCGGGAGCCAGCCACCGGATCGCGAATCGGGGTGCGGTGGATGTCGCCTTTATCGAGGTACAGACAGGTGATTATTTCGGAGAGGATGACATCGAGAGGATCGAGGACGACTTTGGAAGATCATGAGCGTGCTGACCGATCAGACGTAGACCGTTCTCCCGAAAAACCTTCCCGTAGAAGGCCGGGGACAGGCCCAGACTCAGGAGTTGGTTGATCTCATCCTCCCTGGGGAAAATGATATTCGGGAAGTCCGATCCGTAGAGAATCCGGTCTTGATTCCTTTCCAGAAAATCACTGTCCAGGTTGAACATGGCCCCCAGACCGGGAAGAAAGGAAAAAGACGTATCCATGTACAGGTTGGGATACGCCTCCAGAAGACCGCCAAATGCCTCATATTCCAGCGCCCCCATGTGGGCGACAATGGCGGGAAGCACCGGATACCTCTCCAGAACCTTTTGAAAATGGACAGCCCCGACGAAATCATTTCCTACCGGGCCCGTTCCCACGTGGAAGAGGAGGCGCTTATCCCTCTCCATGACAAGCTCGTATAAGGGATTCATGCGCGGGTCATGGGGATAGAAACGCTGGACGAGGAGTTGAAGCTTGAAACCGAGGATCCGGGGATGTTCCAGCAGTTTCTCCGCCATAGACAGCATGTCCTCGTCGTCGGGGTGGCAGGCGGCAAAGCAATAAAGACCGGGAAACTCGTCCAATACCTTCAAATTCCAGTCGTTTAGCTCCTTGGCGACGCCGCGGCGGTGGGCATAGTTGGAATAGACGACCGGGGCAACGCCATGCTCCCCAAGATAGGCGAGACAGTCCCGGTAGTAGAGCCGGTGGAGAACCGGCCAGCCATAGTCGCTGACAAACCGTTTCCAGATCGCCTCAGACAGCCGGTCGGGGAAGAGGTGGACATGGAAGTCAATTATTTTTTCAGGTAGGGTTGGTAGGGTCATGAACGGGGCATCAGAGGGTGAATTCCATGTCCGTCCGGACGGCACAGCACGTCAACGGCGCCTGCCGGTCAAGGATCAGGTTGCGGCTGCGTTCCACAATGTCATCCACTTCTCCATCGTTTCGTTCCTGATTATGATGAAAGAGGCCCAGGGTCTTTACGCGGGCCTCGATAGCCAGGCGGACCGCATCGTTATAGGTGGAATGCCCCCAGGTCTGCTTGTAATCATCTTCCCTGAATTCGGCATCATGGATGAGAAGATCGGCGTTCGCTGAAAACCGGACATAATCTTCGAAACCCAGACCGCCGGGATGGATATAGCCCAATTCATTATCCGTCAGAAAGACGAAGGATTTACCGTCTTCTTCAAACCGGTATCCCATCCCCTGGTTCGGATGGCTTAAGGGGAAGGAGTTCACCGTCATGGAACTTATGGAAAAGCGGTCTCCGCAGGTCTCGTGGTAGAGAATGTTACAGC
>DMAT01000071.1 GCA_003451635.1 Syntrophus sp. (in: bacteria)
CCTTCTTGAAATAGTCGCCGAAGGAAAAATTTCCCAGCATCTCGAAGAAGGTATGGTGACGAGCCGTATAACCGACATTTTCGAGATCGTTGTGCTTGCCTCCGGCCCGAACGGATTTCTGTGAGCTTGTGGCCCGCGTGTAGCCTTTGTCCTCCAGCCCCAGAAAACAGTCCTTGAACTGGACCATCCCCGAATTAGTAAACAAAAGGGTAGGATCGTCCTTAGGGATAAGGCTGGAACTCGGAACGACAGTATGTCCGTAGGCCTCGAAAAATTTTAAAAATTTATCCCTGATTTCACTTGCTGTCATCGTCATGCCCGTCTTCCTCCTCCGCTCGGTTAATCATCTCGAAAATCAATCCTGGTGGGAATCCCTTACCCATGAGATAGCGGACAAGCTTTTGCTTCCCCTTCAGGTCGTCCCGTATGTCCCCGCTGGCTGTTCTCTTTCTGATCAAAGATGTTAATGCCTGCGCTTCGCTCCACTCTTTACGGCCGGTGATGAGCGCTTCTGCTACGATGGCTTCGGAAAGTCCCTTTTCAAGGAGGAAAGAGGCAATCTTACGATTCCCATACCCTTTTCCCGTCGCCAGCCTCCGCACCTGGTTTGATGCAAAGACCTGATCATTCAAATACCCCAGTTCGCGAAAATAATCAATCGCCTCCGTAATGATCTCGACCTCAAACCCTTTATTTTTTAGTTTCCCTGCCAGCTCTCGTTCCCCGTGATCCCGCAGGGCCAGAAGGCGCCAGCAACTCTTTTTCGCCTTGTTAAGTTCGGGACGCTCCTCCATGGATCTTCATTATTCCGGAGTTCTGGTTTTCAGTCCAAACTTGTCCAGCACCCCTGCCTCTATCTCCTTAAGGATTTCGGGATGCTCTTTCAGGAATATCCGCGTATTGTCCCTCCCCTGCCCCAGGCGATCGCCCTTGTAGGAATACCAGGCGCCGCTCTTTTCGATAATGGCGTTTTCCGCCGCCAGATCGAGAAGATCTCCTTCCCGGGAAATGCCCTCGCCAAAGATGATATCGAATTCCGTCTCTCGAAATGGCGGGGCAACCTTGTTTTTAACTACCTTGACACGGGTGCGCATGCCGATGACATCCTGTCGCTGCTTGAGGGACGTGACTTTCCGGATATCCAGGCGCATGGAAGCGTAAAATTTGAGGGCGTTGCCACCGGTCGTGGTTTCAGGGTTACCAAAGAAAACACCTATCTTCATGCGTAACTGGTTGATGAAAATGACGGTCGTTCTCGATTTACTGATACTGGCGGTCAACTTCCTCAGGGCCTGAGACATGAGCCGCGCCTGAAGGCCCATCTGGGCATCTCCCATCTCCCCTTCCAGCTCCGCCCGGGGCACCAGGGCGGCAACGGAATCCACGACCAAGACATCGAGGGCGCCGCTCCTTACCAACGTTTCAGTGATCTCCAGGGCCTGCTCTCCTGAGTCCGGCTGGGCAATCAGAAGATCATCGGTATTAACGCCTATTTTCCGGGCATAGGTTATATCCAAGGCGTGTTCTGCATCGATGAAGGCCGCCAGGCCGTTCTGTTTCTGGGCTTCGGCGACGATGTGGAGGGCTAATGTAGTTTTACCGCCCGATTCGGGACCATATATCTCGATGATCCGGCCACGTGGCACGCCACCGACCCCCAGGGCAATGTCAAGACTGAGAGACCCCGTGGAGATCACCGGCACATCAATTTTCTCTGATCCTCCCAACTTCATAATGGCCCCTTTTCCAAACTGACGTTCAATTTGGCTGATGGCCAGATCAACGGCCTTGTTTCTGTCCATATCTACCCCCATCGTGAACCCTCCTTTTCGATAAGTAATGGTCTGCAACTCGTGGCGCTGCTTAGAGCTTATCCCCTCGAAGGGGAAACACCGCGAGTCTTGTGTATGTCGCCCCCTGCGGCGACAGGCTGCTTTGAAACAACGCTACTTCTCCAACCGTGAAGGTTCCCGCCGTAAGCTTGCCCCCAGCATCGACGGCCGTATCCAGGCCGATAATCCCTTTGGGAACCTTGACCCGTCCCATGGTTAAATGCGCCCTGAACGTCCGGTCATCTTTCGGAAAACCAAGAGAGAAGAATCCCTCTTCCAGATCTTTCTGCAAAGAAAGCAGCTGCTCCAGGTGCCCGGTTATTCCCAGCCAAATTATCCGGGGCCGGATCGCGTCCGGGAATGCCCCCAGGCCCCCGACCTCCAAAGCAAACGGTGGGATAGCATTCGTCCTCCTGGCAATGACCTCTGAGATATCTGCTACGTCCTGCTCCGATATGTCACCGAAAAACTTCAAGGTCAGATGGATCCCTTCCGGCCGCACCCAGCGAATCACCCCCTGAATGTTTCTCTTTAAACGGTTTTGCATCGCCTGGATATTTTCAAGAACACCCCCCGGAGGATCAATGGCCAGGAAGGAGCGGATATTTTTATTTTCACTCATGGTTAGCCTCCCCGGTCAGGTATCGCTTCAGCATGAGCAGCGCTGCCTGGGACGCAATGATCTTGACGCGGCGGCGATCCCAGCGGTAAGAGAACTCTCGGCAAACGGTTTTCGCGCCGTCGGCAAGGGCGATAAAAACGGTCCCTAGCGGCTTGGCCTCCGAGCCCCCGTCAGGCCCTGCAATCCCTGTCGTCGCAAGTCCCAGATCCGAACCGGCAAGCCTCCTTACCCCTTCCGCCATGAGACGGGCCGTCTCTTCACTGACGGCGCCGTGCTTTTGGAGGATATCTTCCGTAACCCCGAGGAGATCCGTTTTTGATCTGTTGCTGTAGGTTACAAGCCCCCGCTCCAGATACATGGAACTGCCCGGGATATCCGTCAGGCGATCGGTAATCAACCCGCCGGTGCAGGACTCGGCAACGGAGACCGTACGTCCCTGTTCTCTGAGCAGCCCGGCCACGACCCCTTCCAGGGTTTCCTCGTCATAGGCAAAGATATACGAACCGAGGAGTTTATGGATATCCTCCTCCGCTTTTTTTACCCTCAACCAGGCTGCGGCTTCCACGGTATCTCTCGCGGACAGTACGATATGATTCTCCGGGAAACGGGGGTAGAAACCGACGCCAACGCCGAGACCCGGCAGGTCTATCCCGGCTATAGCCTGATCCACTGCCGCTTCGCCGAGGCCGAAGAGCTTCAGGGTCCGGACCGCCGGATATTGAGATTCCTCGGGAAAAGAACGGCGAAGGAGGGGAAGGACGACTTCCGGCAGCATCCTTTTTACCTCGACCGGGACTCCCGGAATAACGGCCAGGACCTTTCCACTTGTCCTCAGGGAAAAACCGGCCGCCGTTCCCACGGGATTGTCAAGGATTTGAGCTCCCTGGGGAAACACCGCCTGTTTGGCATTGTTCTGGGTCCATTTCCAACCGTACCTGGAAAAGATCGCCTTGATATGATTCAAAACCACTTCATCCGTATAGAGCGGCAAGTTGAAAGCCCTGGCCACAGCGGCAGTGGTAATGTCATCGGCCGTCGGG
>DMAT01000025.1 GCA_003451635.1 Syntrophus sp. (in: bacteria)
GGAAGCGCATGGCAGCTCCCATTCTGCGGGGGACCGCGATCGGCTCGGCTCTCGGCATCCTTCCCGGCAGCGGCTCCATCCTGGGAGCCTTTGCCGCCTATGCCATAGAAAAAAGGGTCTCGAAACATGGGAAGGAATTCGGAACAGGGGCGATCGAAGGCGTCGCGGCGCCGGAATCGGCGAACAATGCCGGGGCTCAGACCTCGTTCATCCCGATGCTCACCCTGGGCATTCCCTCGAACCCGGTAATGGCGCTCATGATCGGTGCGATGATTATCCAGGGCATCCAGCCCGGCCCCTCGGTCATTACCGATCAGCCCGCGCTGTTTTGGGGGATTGTCGTTTCCATGTGGATCGGCAATCTCTTCCTCATCATCCTCAACCTGCCCCTGATCGGCATGTGGGTGCGCATGGTGTGCGTACCATACCACTACCTGTTTCCAGCCATCCTGGTTTTTTGCGGCGTCGGCGTTTTCAGTCTGAACAACACCGAGTTTGATATTTATCTCATGGCCTTGTTCGGTCTGCTCGGGTATGTTTTTGTCAAGCTGGACTGCGAGCCCGCGCCCATGCTGCTCGCGTTCATTCTCGGCCCGTTGATGGAGGAGTACATGCGCCGGGCGCTGCTCCTTTCCCGCGGCGATCCCATGATCTTCCTGGAACGTCCGATCAGTGCGACTCTGCTTGCCCTCGGCGTGCTTGCGATTGTTGCCGCGAGCCTCCCGATGTTTTACAAGCAGCGCGAAGAGGCGTTTCGGGAGTAATTATTACGGGCAATCTTGGTGTGTACGGGTCTTGCAGAAAATAGACCCCTTTCGTATCTTCATTGATTGATCTTACGCAGTATTGGTTAAAACATGTGAGGCCTTTCAATCAAAACTGCTGAAACTAAAAAAGGAAGGATTAGATCATGAACTGTCCACGCTGCGTTGTACCTCTTGAATGGAAGTCTGGCACAGTCGGAGGATTAAACTGCTGCCTAAAGTGCCAGGGGCTGTGGCTCGACAATGTCGCCTTATAGGAGGCAATGCGCAAGGCTGAGGCCGCGCTGGTAAGCGACTTCAGTGCGCTGCCGGGAGCCGTTGACTCCATCCTGCTCTGCCCTTCCGACGCCGCCAGGATGCGAATTATAACCCATGCCGGTGTGGAGTTGGACACCTGTCCGGAGTGCAGGGGGCTATGGCTCGATAAAGGGGAATGGGAGAAACTGGTGAGCGCGCACCGAACACCTGTGGGAACTGCGGTCAGCGTGGCTGCTGCCGCTATCGCTGTCGGGGGTGCCGCAGTCATTGCAGGAGCGGCTGTACAGGAAGCAGAAAATAGGCATCAATCATCCAGCTCGATGTTTATAAAAATGCACGATGCCAGCGGTCCGGGTGACATTGTCTGCGACATGCTAGAGTCTGGTACCCAGGGCCTTCTTGGTGGCGCATTCAGTGTTGTCGGTTCCATCTGTAGTTCGATTTTTGATTAGAAGTGAACCCTATCACTTGGTCAAGACAGTGAATACGACCTGAAAGGTGTAGGTTTGTGATCTTACATTTCTTGTATGGTGGCTGTAATCCCTCCTTCCTGAAATCGAGCATCCGGTTTTTTTGATGAATACCAAACCTTTCGAACGATAATCAGCGACGATTTACCATGAAATAGTTATGTGGGTAAGGTGTAGCGACATCGCAAAACCGAAATCCATGATGTATGGCGGTCTGATCTCTACCAAAGTGGATAACACCGGACAGACAAAAACAACCCTCTGAAATAACAACTGCATAAAAAATCGCATAATTTTCCCTGAATGCCTTTTCGTTTCCTAGAGGTTCAAGGATGCAGAGGACAAAATCATTGTCACCTTCCTTACGCTGCTTCCCCCGCGAGACGTTGCTGTAATATCCATAGCATATGACATCTATTCACCTGAGAAGAGCATTTCATTTCTGAGTCGATCACCGATATTGACTCAGAACCGGATTGCATATATATTCCTCCTCAAGCATAATATTATCAAACAAGAGGTTGAAATGTGTTACGATCATGCAGATCTCGGTCAGATAGAATTAACGATACCCGCCAATATGTCGTTTTTACATATCGCCACTGAAACGGCCAGGCATTACGCACTTATGGTGGGTTTTCCCGAGGAAGATATTTATAAAATCGTTTTGTCCGTGGAAGAAACGATTGCCAATATTATTTCCCACAGCTTTGTAGAACGGAAAATTGCCTCATCCTTCGATATATATTTTTCCATCAGCGATCCCTTCGGCATCCTTATCAGAATTGATGACAAAGGCATGCCATTCGATCCTTCAAAGGCGCCGCATTACGATCCGGATCAGGCGCTGGCTGATATGCAGATTTCGGGTCTCGGACTGCAACTTGTCCGAGGGATGATGGACAGTGTCGAATACCGGAATATGGGTAGAGAGGGCAAATCAACCCTTTTGATCAAATATTGCCCGGCACCTTTTCACACCAAGGAATCTGCCGGCCGTTTGTGGGCCAGCAGCGAAGAAAGCAACGAGGATTCGCTCGTCCCGCTGGAATTGACCGTCCGTAGATTGCAACCGGAGGAAGCTATTGAAGTTAGCCGCTGCGCCTACAAATCTCACGGATACACGTTTTTTAATGATATTATCTACTATCCGGAAAAAATCCGGGAATGGAATGAAAAAGATCTCATGATCTCCGCTGTCGCTGTTACAGACCGCAACGAATTAATTGGCCACGGTGCCCTGCTACTTTCCGAACCCGGCGCGCGGATTGGTGAAGTAACTTTTGTTTTCGTTGATGAGAAATACCGTCAGCATAACTGTCTTAGCCGGATAACGGAATTCATTGCCAAAACAGCAATGGAAAAGAATATGGCCGGCTTTTACAGCTATTCTGTGACGGTTCACGTAATTAGCCAGAAGGCTGCTATAAGAGTGGGTGCCCGTCCCCTGGCCATTTTGCTGGCCACAACCCCCATGACTTGGGAATTCAAGGGCATTGTCGAAAATCTGACGCAGAGAATCAGCGTTGTCCTATTCTATCGGTATGTTCATCATCCGAACCCACGCCGGATCTATCCACCCGCGCATCATGATAAGATCATCCGGCAACTCTACTCCACGCTCGGTGCAACACATATGTTTGAAAAAGCAGTCAACGGCGCGCCGGAAAACGACGAAGAGAAATCTGTTATCGACACGGAAATCGCCGAAGTGGAAAACACGGCAGAAATATGGATATTCCGGGCGGGACGTGACATCGATAGGGAATTGAGAAATATCTTGCGCAAACTCTGCACGGGCGGTATTACCTCGGTCGCTTTGCTTGTAAGTATAGAAGACCAAACAGCGCAGCGTTATACGGAGGCGTTTGAAGGCATGGGATTCTTTTTTGCTGGAATTCTTCCGGAAACGCCCATCGGCGACGCGCTGATCTTGCAATATCTCAACAACATCGACTTTGACTACGCATCGGTCAAGATTCTGCCCGGCGAGACGGAAAGCCTTCTCAATTATATTCGTGCAAGTGATCCGAATATGGGAAAATAAGATTCACGGCCTATCACCGGCGTCTGGTTTATCAACCGGTTCGCTCCGACCAAAAAGAATTGCGGCGCTTAGCGCATCGGTCTGGTTGCCAGCACAATGTTGATGGTGCTGTTTTCTATCTTGCTTTCCAGCGATTCCTGGATCGCGGCAACAACCTGCCAAACATCTCCCATCCGCTGTTCGGCGTCAAACTCCAGAAAGATATCGATGAAAATCCTTCCTCCCGCCCGTCGTGAGCGGACACCGTGTAGCTGCTCATAGGCATCGTAAAATGAAACGAGTTCTCGGGTAATGATTAGCTGATAACTTTCGTCGAGCGTCTTGTCGATAGGATCGAACAATGATGTTTTTAGCAATCCGAAAAACGTGTAAATGATATAAATGCACATCATAAGCGACACTATGGGGTCAATGTAATACGACCATGAATATTTCTGAAATATGACAGTAAGCAGAAGAGTCAATAAAATGCCCGAGGCGATGAGGGCGTTAGACATAGGAACGCGCCATTGAATCTCCGTGATTGGCGAGGGAATGGTTTTATGGATTCTGTAATTCCGAATCCAGAGATACCCAAAAACCGCAGCGGAAATCAGCATGATTGCAGCACCCATCAGGGTCGTATTGGCTTCCAGGCGGATCGGCGAAACCAGTCGCCCCATGGAGGTATACATGATGTATCCTAACGAAAGGACCAATAAGCACGCGCCAAGCACGGTGATCAGATTTTCCATCTTTCCCGTTCCGTAATCGTAATGGGCGCCCATGCCTTTCCGTGTCCGGTACAGGATCAGCCAGAGCATGAAATTGGCAAAAAATACGTTGAAATCCCCTATCAGATCCGTGTACAGGGTCATCGAGTTGGCAAGAAGGGCAACCATAATCGACGGAATAAGCAGGGCTATATCCGTGATCATCGAAATGACGGCCGTTCGCTCTTTTGTAGCCTCAGAGGTTAAGTTATGCTCCATAATATTTTATCACCATCATCGTATTGCATCGCTTTTTGATATTTGAGTTGGGTAGTCCGGTCTCTATCAATTGGTCAGGTTGAGATTTGTTTTCTCTGTTTATTACCTGGTTCACAGGTGGTTCCACAATATGCCACCGTGTATCCTCTGGTACCAGCCCCATACGAAACGACTCTCTCACATCATAGCTATCGACGGAACGACATTATTGATAACCGCTTAAAACCATGAATTATCTTTAAAAACGGCTGGTTGTGTGTTACATAAGAGAAAGATTACCACCGCACGATGAAAAAATCACGCTGAAATATGTGAAGGTTACAACCCGTTATCATTGTTCCGAACCGACCACCTAACCTCTCGCTTCGTAGATGTCAATAACCGGCTGATTTTTTTTCAACCATTCACGATTGCCCAGTACGGGTTGAAATCTGATTTACAGGCACGCTTTTGCCTGATCTTACTCCCACACATCGACTGGCAATAAATAGTCAGTGACATCTCAACAGGATTAAGGTTATTGGTAAGTACTGGTCAAATAATCAAGTCTCTCTTTTTTCGTACAGGTTAACAAAGTGGACACAGATCTCATAAAAACCTACAGATTATTTCTTAAAGACAGCATCCGCAAGGTTGTCGATTTTTCTCAAACTGATCAGAACAGAAGAATTGCCCCTCCTCCTGTTGAAAGACCTTTCTCACCAGAAGCCAAACGAATTGCCCTTCCCAAATATGATCAGTGGAAGGACATCGGCAAAATCGATCTTAAAACGGCCCTCAAAAACCGTGAAAGTCGCAGATCCTATAGCCGTCAACCCCTATCCATTGAAGAATTATCTTTCCTTTTGTGGGCTACCCAGGGAATTAGGCAGAACCTTGACTCCGGCCATGCCCTAAGAACTGTGCCGTCTGCCGGGTGTCGCCATGCCTTTGAAACTTATCTCTGTGTCCTGAACATCCAGGATCTCGATCAGGGCATCTATCGTTACCTTCCCCTTGAGCATCAGCTCCTGTTTGAATTTGCTGAAGAGAACCTGAATAAAAAAATCCGTCAAGTTGCTCTTGGCCAGCGGTATCCAGGAGAAGCAGCCGTCACTTTTATCTGGACAACCATCCCTTATAGAATGGAATGGCGCTATGGGATTGCCGCTCATAAGGTCATTGCAATTGACGCCGGTCATGTCTGCCAGAATCTTTATCTTGCCTGTGAAGCCATTGGAGCCGGTACCTGTGCTATTGCCGCTTATGATCAGGAAGAGATGGACAAGCTGCTCAGAATTGACGGGGAGGATGAATTCACGATTTATCTTGCCCCTGTCGGGAAAAAGCTTCGATAATCAATATGTATTCGGGCGCTACTTCTGCGATGAACCAAAAAGGGCATCGACGATAATGAGCAGGTCCTGGAGGCTGTTGTTGAGATTTGCCGTTAACGCGACCATGGTTTGAGATCTGGGGAAATAGGCAAAGAAAGAGTTGAACCCGGATATGCCCCCCGTTTTGGCAGGAATAATACCTTCTTTAAGTATGACGGAATCAAGGCCATATCCGAAGGTTATTCTCAAACCCGGATCGCTCGATTCGTATCTGGTTCCGTTGTTGAGCCGGGCAGGGGCAAACATTTCCCCGATCGATTTCTTGTTGAGCAGCGCTTCTCCCCGGAATACCTTTGCGAGCCTGATCAGGTCCGACGGCGTCGATAGGATGCCTCCGCTGGCGTAGGGTAATGCCAGGCTTGCATATTCCGCGTTCATGAGACCTCCCGCATAGGTGTACGTGTACCCTGAGACTCTCTTCGGGATAAGGACACTTTTGCTGCCAAGGCCAGTATGGGCCATTCCGAGGGGCTTTGTGATTCTCACGGCGAGGAAGTCACCGAAGGAAATCCCCGTTACCTTTTCAATGACAAGGCCGAGAATTATGCAGCCCGTGTTGCTGTATTTGGCCTTCTGTCCCGGTTCAAAGTCCAGGGGCTTCCCGGCAACGGCGGCAATAATCTCCTGGGGAGTCCAGTCTTTCCCCTGGTTGCTCTTGAAAGGCTCGACATCCGTGACATCCTTGATGCCGGAAGTATGCTGGAGGAGGTGTTTGAGCGTAATTTCGTTCCACCCCGGATACTGGGGAAAGTACTTCGTGATCCTGTCGTTGACGCTCAGCTTTCCTTCTTCCTGAAGCATCATTACGCCGATCGCCGCGAAAGTTTTTGAAATTGATCCGATCTCGAAGATGGAATCTTTTTCGACGGGTTGCTTGTATTCCACATTGGCAAGACCAAAACTTTCCTCGATTACCTTCCCGCCCGGCATGGAGACCGCGATGGACAATCCGGGAATATGCCTTTCCTTCATCACTTTTGTGACGACTTCGTTAATCTGAGCCCGGGTCACCTGTGGACGTTCAACTGCCTGGGCATTTGACAATG
>DMAT01000198.1 GCA_003451635.1 Syntrophus sp. (in: bacteria)
ATAGGACTTTATCATTATCAATTATTGCATTATATCACAGATGTAACAGTTGCGATGTCGAGAGGGCTTCAATATCGTTAAAAATGTTAGAAATATCAGTCTAAATAGTCTAATAGAATATAATGGACAGATGTCAAAGTCGTAAATTGTTGAAACTATAATCATATTTCGGCAGGGAGTCATGAAAACGCTATTGCACAGCATTATCGTGCCTGTTTACCAATCCAGAATGTCCCTTGAAACGTTGGTGGAAAGGGTATTAACGGTTATGACGGAGTCGGGAATCAACTTCGAACTTATTTTAGTTGATGATGGCAGCCAGGATGACTCGTATACGGAAATTAAACGTCTTTCATCCCTGTATCCGTTCATAAGAGGATTTCGCCTCTCTAGAAATTTTGGCCACCAGGCCGCATTGACCATTGGATTGCAGAAAACTCAAGGACAATTCATCACCATAATAGATGATGACCTGCAAGATCCGCCGGAGGTTCTCCCCGTTTTCTTTGAGCATCTTTACCGGGGCAGCGATGTTGTTTATGGCATCAGGAAAAAGCGCAAGGAGAACTTTTTCAAGCGGATTTTCTTTACGGCCTTCTACCGGATCATTAATGCCGTTTCCCGTATTGAGATCCCCTATGATTCCGGAGATTTCTGTGCCATGAGGCGAAGCGTTGTCCAAGCTATGTTGCAGATGCCCGATGCCAATCCGTTTTTAAGGGGAACTCGTGCCTGGGCGGGCTTCAAGCAGATAGGTGTCGAATATGAAAGGGACGCCCGTTTTCAGGGTGATTCAGGCTATACGTTGTCAAAATACGTTTCCCTGGCCATGACGGGTATCCTCATGTTTTCCCATATCCCCCTGCGAATGGCCACGATCTTTGGAGTGATGACGTCCCTGGTTTCATTTTTCCTAGCCTTTTATGTGGTGATTTCATGGCTCATCAAGCCGTTTGATGTTCCAGGGTACCTGTCTACCTTTTTAACCATCACCCTTTTGGGTGGTGTCCAACTCATCGCCATCGGTATAATCGGCCATTATCTGGGTTATCTGATTGATAACAACAGGCGCTGGCCCATAGCTTTTATAACGGAAGCCACAGAGGAAAACGAGGAATGAAGGTCCTTGTCCTCGGAGGAGACGGCTTCGTTGGATCCTACCTCGTTGAGCAGGCCTTGGGCCTTGGACATGAGATATCCGTTTTCGACCGCTTCCTCTACAACCGTGCCAATAACCTTGAGCATCTTCGATCGAAGGTATGCCTCATCCCGGGGGAATTTGCCAACCGGATGGATGTGGCAAATGCTCTGGAAGGTCAGGATATCATCTATCATTTCATCTCGGCGACCAATGCTGTCACGAGTTGGGGGAATCCATCCATTGAAATTGAAGAAAATATAAAATATTCCGTACAGCTTTTTGAACTGGCCGTTCATCAGTGTGTAAAAAAGATCGTTTTTGTTTCCTCTGGTGGAACCGTCTACGGGCCCCAGAGAGGTATTATCAGGGAAGACAATTTACCAAGGCCCTTCAGCCCCTATGGGATCGGTAAACTTGCCATCGAACATTTCCTGAATTACTTTCGGGAGCACTATAACATTGCAGCAGATATATACCGCGTTGGTAATGCTTATGGTCCCCGGCAGCCCATGCAAACCCCGCAGGGCGTTATTGCCGTATGGATGGGTAAAATATTGCGTAACGAAATATTGGACGTTTATGGAGACGCCGATACATATCGGGATTACATTCATGTGGACGATATTGCCTATCTCATGACACATTCTCTCAATGATCTGAAACAATCGGATGTGTATAACCTTGGAACGGGCCAGGGCATATCTATCATTGCACTACTCCATGTTTTTCTGTCGGCCATCGATCAACCCATACGATATGAACTACATCCCCGGCGTGGATTGGACAACTCGTCTGTCGTCCTGGACAGCTCCAAGTTAACTGCTTTTTTCCCGAGATTCTCTTTCCAGTGTTTAGAAACAAAAATTCAGGATACATGGACTTACGTTAAGCAGCATCATTTGATGTCCTATGGAAAAGATGCCGGAATTTGATAAGTACGCCCGCGGCTACAGCGGTGGCCATGAAGATCCGCTAAAGCGGCTATTTGGCAAAGACCTTGATCAGTTTATTTATGTCAAGGCAAAATGGTTGTGGCATTTTCTTAGTCGGGAAAAGGCATTATCCGACAGAAGGCTACGCCTTCTTGATTATGGCTGTGGAACGGGGGAAATGTTGAAATGGCTCTCCCTATTCGGATTCCCGGGCCATATGTATGGCGCCGATATTTCATCTGACATGATCAAGGAGGCTGAAAGGCGCTGCAATGAACCTCCGAAGCCTTTTCTGTCGTGTATTGGTGAAACCAAAACGAATTTTGATGGCAATTATTTCGATTATGTCGTCGCAACCTGTGTTTTTCATCATATTGAACGGGAGATAAGGGATGATGTCCTTCGAGAAATCGAACGAATATTAGTGCCCGGCGGGAAACTGATTATCTTTGAACACAATCCGATAAACCCCATGACCCGTTTAATCGTAAAAAGAGCGGTTATCGATAGAGATGCCATTCTTCTATATCCTCGTGAAATAAAATGTCGCTTCGATAGAGTTATTTTAAAATTGTGCAGATTGGAGTATCTGATGTTTTTCCCTCCCAATATGAAGCCTTTGCATAGACTTGAAAAATTTCTTAGCTGGTGTCCCATGGGGGCTCAGTTTGCTGCCGTGGGACAAAAGATGCCCTGGTGAACCAAACAATTCCAAGCATAGGTTAAAAAAATGCTTATTTCCGGACATTCATTCATATGAAAATCTTTCCTTCTTTCCTACCCGGAATTCCGGACAGATTGTTTCCTGTTTTGAGGTCACTAAATGGCATACCAACATCATACTACCTGATTGCTATTATCATTCTTGGTTTTCTTGTCCGCACCTATGTTTGGCATTTTAGCAACTGGGTGGGTCTGGTGCGTCATGGTGATGGCTACCTGTTTTTAGCGCAGGCTTTGGCGGATGGAGATTGGAATAAATACTTTTCTCACTGGCGTTTTCTTCAACCGGTGTACCCGCTGTACCTGGTTCCAATGTATTATTTCAAGTTGGAAGACAGCATCTATGTATTTTGGTTACATCAGGCGCTTTTAGCCGGCACGATAATATTTTTGTATTTGTCCATCCGTGAGTTTTTCGGTCGGTGGTGCGGAATTATCGGATGCCTGATCTACGCAATTCAGCTACAGATCGCCTATTGGATAAATTGGACTTTGTCCGATGTGGCTTTCCATTTTCATTTGTCCATATTTATTTATTTTGCCTTATCCTGCTGGAAGAAGGCCACATGGAGATTATTATGCTATGCTATTATTAGTGGGTTGCTGTTGGTGATGACCCGTCCGGATGGGTACGTTATTTTATTCAGTTCGGCGGCCGTTCTTTTCTACAGAATATTAGCGAGCAGATATAAATCTGTATGGGCATTCGTCGCCACATCATTGGCAGCATTGATATTCATCATTTGTGTTTTATGGTTTACCTTTTCCCATGAAAAGGCCCGGGTGGCGATTCTTTCAAACGTCCATGTAGGGTGGGGACTCTACACGGGAACGTTGCCTACGCCGACAAATCCGGCG
>DMAT01000194.1 GCA_003451635.1 Syntrophus sp. (in: bacteria)
AGATTCTGGACCGGGGCTGCAACGGCTTCCTCCAGAAGCCCTTTCATCCCGAAAGCCTCTCCAGTAAGGTTAGGGGGATGCTAGCCTAAAACAACGCTTTCCGTCAGATAGAACCGCTGCCGGCGATCTTGGCCCATGAATCCCGCAAGGGGACGATCCGGTTGAAGACGGGTTTACCGGGCCGGGAATCCTTCAAATCCGCACAAAAATAACCAAGCCGCTCAAACTGATAGCCCGTTCCCGGCGCAGTATCTTTCAGGCCTGCTTCTACATAGCATGCGGCAAGGATTGCCAGGGAGTCGGGGTTCAAATCGGCGGTATAGTTTTCATCTTTCGGTTCGGGTACCCGGAAGAGACGGTCGTAGAGCCGCACTTCGGCGGGGACGGCATGATCAGCCGCTACCCAGTGGATGACCCCGGGAATCTTCCGTCCGTCCGCCGGGGGGGCGTTGCGGGTTTCCGGGTCGTAGGTGCAGTGGATCTCCTCGATTTGACCGATCTGTTCGTTTTTCACCATGCTCTCATAGCGGATGACATAGGCATTCCGGAGGCGGACCTCCCGCCCGGGACCGAGGCGGTGATATTTCTTGGGTGGATCCTCAAGAAAATCATCGTTTTCGATATAGAGGACCCGGGAGAAGGGGACCTTTCGGGTGCCCATTTCCGGGTTTTGCGGATGGTTGGGGCATTCAAACTCTTCGACCTGATTTTCCGGGTAGTTGTCGATGACCACCCGGAGGGGCCGCAAGACGGCCATCGCCCGGGGCGCCCGCTCGTTCAGGTCTTCGCGGACACAGTGTTCAAGGAGGGCGACGTCCACGAGGTTGTCATTTTTGGCCACGCCGATGGCGGCGGCAAATTTTCTGATCGCCTCCGGTGTGTAGCCGCGGCGTCTCATGCCGGCCACCGTAGGCATCCGGGGATCGTCCCAGCCGGAGACATATTTCTTTTCCACCAATTCGATGAGCCGCCGCTTGCTTAAAACCGTGTAGCTGACATTGAGGCGGGCAAATTCGATCTGTCGGGGACGGCGTCCGTGAATCAGTTGTTCCACAAACCAGTCGTATAGGGGACGGTTGTTCTCGAATTCCAGGGTGCAGATGGAATAGGTGATCCCCTCCAGGGCGTCGGACAGGCAGTGGGCGAAATCGTACATGGGATAGATGACCCAGTCGGTTCCGGTCCGGAAGTGGGGCTCCCGTTTGATGCGGTACATGATCGGGTCCCGCATCACGATATTGGAAGCGGCCATGTCGATTTTGGCCCTGAGAACATGGGCCCCATCGGGGAATTCGCCGGCCCGCATCCGGGTAAAGAGGTCGAGATTCTCCTCGACGGAGCGGCTGCGGTAAGGACTCTCGGTGCCCGCCTCGGTGAAGCTGCCCCGGTGTTCCCTTGTCTCCTCGGCGCTCAGGCTGCATACATAAGCCTTGCCTGCCTTGATGAGGGCAACGGCAAACTGGTACAATTGCTCAAAATAGTCGGAGGCGAAAAACAGGCGCTCCTGCCAGTCGAATCCCAGCCAGTGGATGTCATGGATGATGGAATCGACATATTCGAGGGACTCGCCGGCGGGGTCCGTGTCGTCCATCCGGAGATTGCAGGTTCCTCCGTACTGGGCGGCAATGCCGAAATTCAGACATACCGACTTGGCGTGTCCGATATGGATATAGCCGTTCGGTTCCGGGGGGAAGCGGACGGCGACGATGCCGTCATTTTTATTTGTTCTGAGGTCGTCTTCAATAAAGTCGCGGATAAAATCTGTCGGGGGCGGGTTATTCGGTTGCGTCATGGATCAATGCTCCTTCCTCTATTTCTCCTGGAAATAATGGTTCTGGAAAGGCGGGCTGTGTATTTCAGCCGGATTGCTTCTGGAACAGTGTCTCGAAGAAATTGCGTTTCTTTTTGGGGACGAAAAAGGACCCTGCATCGTAATCGACGATCAGCTTGCCTTCCAGATGGTCCAGTTCGTGTTGAACGATGCGGGCCACAAAATCGAGATAGCGTTTGCCGATTTTATGGCCGTGGACATCGAATCCCCGCACCTTGATCTCGGGATAGCGGGCAATTTCCACTTTGATGTCGGGGCAGGAAAGACAACCTTCGGCGAGGACGATCTGATCGCCCCGGTTCTGGGTAATTCTGGGGTTGATGAGGACCTCGACGTCTTTCCTGGTCCAGGTGCCGTCGGAGGCTCCGTCCTTTGAAAAGCCCCGATTGCGGAAGATGATTATTTTTTTTGATATGCCGATTTGAGGGGCCGCGAGTCCCGAGGCGTCATCCCGTTCGAGAAAGGCCTCGACAAGGTCACGGACGGACTTCTTTGCTTCCGCGTCCAGGGGAATGGGAAGATCGGCGCTTGTCTCCCTTAATATGCGTGATTCTTCTTCATTGATCTGATCATTTGACCACAGGGACAGGACTTTTTTCATTGCCGTATTTCTACCTCTTTTGATATGAATCTTTCGCTGCCCCTATAACACCGGAGAAGGATTTATGCAAGACGCGGCGATGCTGAATAATCTTGAATATATTCCGATGATTTGATAGGGGGGACGTTATGATTCAAAGAATGATCAATCAAACCATTACCTCTGTCGTCCGCCGGGAGTTCTCCCGGGCCATGCGTTTCGAGGAAGGCAAGCCCCCCCTCCTTCCCTTTGCCCCCAAACAAACGCCTCGCCTGCTGTACCTCCACGTACCCTTCTGTGAAAAGCTCTGTCCCTATTGCTCATTTAACCGGTTTCTCTTCGATGAATCCGTGTGCAGAAGCTATTTCCAGGCCCTGAGGATAGAAATTCAACTCTACCGTGAGCGGGGGTATGATTTTGGCGGCGTTTATGTCGGCGGCGGGACCCCGACGGTGATGATCGAGGAATTGGCCGAGACCCTCCGGGTTGCGAAAGACTGTTTTTCCATCCGGGAAATATCAGTGGAAACGAACCCCAACCACTTGACGGAAGACCGGCTCCGGATCTTGAAGGAGGCCGGCGTCAATCGCCTCTCCGTGGGGGTCCAGAGCTTCGATAACGGCCTGCTCAAGGACATGGACCGCTTTGAGAAATACGGCGCCGGAGAGGACATCGCCGCCCGTCTTGCCGCCATCGGCGGACGTTTCGATACCCTCAACGCCGACATGATGTTCAATTTCCCCTCCCAGACGCCCGAGATCCTTGACCAGGATCTGGATACCCTTTTAAAGATCGGCGTCGATCAGGTGACCTATTATCCCTTGATGGTATCGGACTCGACCCGCCAGGAGGTTGCGAAAACCCTGGGGAAGGTTGATTACGGGAGAGAAGAGCGGTTCTATGCCCAGATCCTCCGGCGGCTCCTGCCGACCTACCGGTTTTCCTCGGCCTGGTGTTTTTCCCGGAAGGACAGCATGATCGATGAGTATATCGTGGATTATGACGAATATGCCGGTCTGGGAAGCGGTTCCATCGGTTTCCTGAATGGCGTCTGCTATGCCAATACCTTCAATGTCCGGGAATACATAGAGAAAATAGATCGGGGGGAGGCGCCCCTCATGGCGGACCGGATCTTCAGCCGGAAAGATCAGCTGCGTTACGATTTTTTGATGAAGCTTTTTGGAACCCGTCTCGATATGAAGACCTTGCATGATAAATATGGTGTAAATGTGTGGTCATATTTATGGTTTGAAATTTTGTCCTTTATCCTGGCAGGACGTCTCCGCTACGATAAGGGCCGATTGACCCTGACCGACAAGGGGTGCTATAGCTGGGTGATCATGATGCGGGAATTTTTCACTTCCGTAAATAATTTTCGTGATTTTTGCAGGGAAAAGCTCCAAAATTAAGATGATGGCCCCGACAGGAGAGAGCTATGGATGACAGGAAAAGGGAATGGTTGAAGCAATTGCCCAAGATAGACGAACTCCTCCTCTCGCTGGAGAAGCAGGGATTCCTCGACAGGGCTCACAGAGCCCTGGTGAAGGAGACCTGCCGGTCAACGGTCGAGAACTGGCGCCAAAAAATCATGGCCTGGAAAGAGGGAGAGAGGGGCTTTTCTCCCCCTTCCACGGCGGGGCTTGCCGAAGAAATTATTCTTAGTATCGAGGGCTTGCATACCTGTCGGCTCCGACGGGTGATTAACGCCACCGGGGTTATCCTCCATACCAATCTGGGCCGGGCCCCCCTTGCCGCCTCCGCCCTGGACCGAATCATCGAGGTCAGCCGTGGTTATTCCAACCTTGAATTCGACCTGGAAAAAGGCGAGCGGGGACTTCGCTACGACCATGTGCGGGATATCATCTGTCGCCTGACCGGGGCGGAAGACGCCCTGGTAGTAAACAACAACGCCGCCGCCGTCCTGCTGGTCCTGAATACCTTGGCTCTGGGAGGCGAGGCCATTGTCTCCCGGGGAGAGCTGATCGAAATCGGCGGGGAATTCCGCATCCCCGAGGTAATGGAAGNNCGCCCGCCTGCGCGAGGTGGGGGCGACAAACCGGACACGCCTGAAGGATTATCAAAAGGCGATCAGCGCCGATACTCGTCTGCTGATGAAGGTTCATACGAGCAATTTCCGGATCATTGGTTTTACGGAAGAAGTGGATCTCAAATCCCTGGTGGCCCTGGGTCACGAACACGGCATCCCGGTGATGAACGATTTGGGAAGCGGGTGCATGATCGACCTGGGCCTGCACGGCCTGCAACGGGAACCGACGGTGGAAGATGTTGTCGCCGCCGGCGTGGATGTGGCGACCTTCAGCGGGGACAAACTGCTCGGTGGTCCCCAGGCCGGCATCATTATCGGCAAGGGGACGATTCTGGAAAAGATCAGGAAAAATCCCCTCAACCGCGCCCTGCGTATCGACAAGCTCACTCTGTCGGCGTTGGAGGCGACGATGATCCATTATTTGAATCCGGAGCGGGCCAGAAAGGATTTGCGGGTTCTCAAGGCTCTTACGGAGACTCTGGACGGGGTTGCCGCCCGGGCGAAAAAGCTGCTCCGGAAACTGAAGAAGGCCAATCTTGAGGGGATACGCTTTTCTCTGAAAGAAGGAATGTCGGCGGCGGGGGGCGGTTCCCTGCCGGGACAGGAGATTCCCACGATGCTTGTGGTTATGACGCCGCTGCTCATGTCTGCCGTTCGTCTGGAGGAGATGTTTAGACGCCTGGAGATTCCCATCATTGCCCGGATCGCGGCAGCGGATGTCCTTATGGATATGCGCACCGTGGAAGAGGAGGAATTCCACTTTATTCTAGAAGGCTTGAAGACGGTGACTTCCGCAGCAACCCCCTCAGAGTCTTTGCGGGAATGACAGAATCTATCAAGACACAACGTTTCATAGTGGAGGAGGACGAGACGGGGCTGCGCCTCGATGTCTTCCTGTCCCGCCGGCAGGTTTCCCTGTCTCGTTCCCAGACCCCGAGGATTGTGGCGGCAGGACATGTCCTTCTCAACAATAAGACGCCAAAGGCCTCTTCCCGGCTGAAACCGGGGGACGAGGTGCTGCTGCAACTTCCCGAACCGGCAGACAGCGGTGTTTTGCCGGAAAACATCCCTTTAAAAGTGGTTTATGAGGATTCGTTCCTCCTGGTGATCGACAAACAGCCCGGACTTGTAGTTCATCCCGGGGCGGGCAATCGACAGGGCACCCTCGTCAATGCCCTTCTTTACCACTGCCATGATCTCTCGGGGATCGGCGGCGTCCTCCGGCCCGGCATTGTCCACCGCCTCGACAAAGACACCTCCGGACTCATGATTGTGGCCAAATCCGATGAGATTCATCGGACCCTTGCGGAACATTTCGAAGCGCGCCGGGTGGAAAAGCATTACCTGGCCCTGGTTTATGGGGACGTTACGGATGATGAAGGAGTTATAGACCTGCCGGTGGGAAGGCATCCCGTCGAGCGAAAGAAGATGTCTACGAAGAGCCGCCAGGGGAAAAGCGCCATCACCCGCTGGCAGGTCCGGGAAAGATATGGCATGGCTACCCTCCTTGACGTTGCTATCGAAACGGGGCGGACCCATCAGATCCGGGTCCATCTGACCGCCCTGGGGCATCCCGTGGTGGGGGACAAGATTTATGGAAATTCCAGGAAAATCATGGATATTTCCGATCAGTCCATCCGCCGCCGCTTCAAGGAAATGACCCGGCAGGCCCTCCATGCCCACCGGATTGCCTTTACCCATCCCG
>DMAT01000075.1 GCA_003451635.1 Syntrophus sp. (in: bacteria)
TCAGATTCCGGCACCTACAAGGATTACCAGATCTCGAACAAAATCGGCTGCCCGGCGCCCCTCACGCTGGATACGTATCAGATATTCACCTCCCAGGAACAGCAAAGCTCACGGTGCATCGCCGCCTGGGTATCCTACCTGGGGCCGTATATGTTCGATGCCGGCGGTCTGTCGCCTCTGCCCGGTATCGAATGTTATTTCGATAAAAACGATGCCCGTTGCATCAATTTTGCGGCCATTGCCGAATCCCGCGGCTGGTTCGATCCGGATCTGCCCCAGTACAACCTCCAGATCCCTTCCGGATCCGGCCAGACCACAAACAATGTCTGGGTCGTCTATGATTTCCGGGAAAACCGCTGGTATCCGAAGGCGCCGTCCACAACTTCCAACCCCTATCTCGGTTCCGTCGTGCGCGTGGCCGACGCCAACGACAAACAGTACGTCTATGGAGGCCGGGACAACGGCCATATCATGCGACTCTATCACGGGACCACCTATGACGGCGCTGATATTGAGCAATACGTCGAAACGGGAGAGATATTACCGGCCGGCGAGATCTGGGATAAGTGCAAAATGCAATTACTCAAGGTCCTGGTAAAACCCATGGCCGAAGTGCGCAACCTGATCGTTACCCTTTACCGGGATGGAGATACCACGGGGCAAGTCATTGCCACAAAACCTCTCCAGGGAACGGCCCGCTTCCTGAAATTCAATATCCCGGTCTCTCAGGATGCCTTCTGGAGCTGCCGGATTCGTTTTCACGCCTCGACGTCCATAAGCCCAAAAGGCCTGCAACTGCTGGGCTGGGGTTTTAAATATTCCATCGAACAGGAGGACAATAAATAATGGCAAATCCAACCGGATCCGGATACCTTTTCCAGAATGCCGTCCTTCGGGAAATATCCCGCCCGTCGTCGGAACGCGCGCAGGTCTCAATCGAAGCGCCCGCCACGGACTATGCCGAGGGAAAATCGATTTCCGACGCCCAGGCCCTGAGTACCTCGACCGATTTAAACTTCAAAAAAGCGGCCCTGGCAGAATCCGGCCGGCAGTCCGACCTGAAAACCGGCGAATCGGCCAGACAATTCGGTCTCAAAACTGGGGAGACCGACCGGCAGTTCAATCTAAAAACCGGGGAGAACGAACGGCAATTACTGGAAAATCTCCTCTTCGCCCATGACCAACTTGGCACCTTATCGCAACAGAACGATCTCGCCACCATCATCGGCGTGGGCAACATCGCCCTCACGGGCGCCCAAGCGTATAAGACATCCGAGACATTGAAGAAGCAAGAGGAGATGACAAACGCCATCATCGACACTCAAAAGAAATTGCCGGAAACTATCTCCCTGGCCAATTTGGCCCGAACCGCTGAATATAAGACCTTCCTCGATAATCTGAAGGCCACGAATGCGGATCCCAATGCCGAAATTGCCCGCGACGCCGCATCGGCTTATATTCCCTTTTCCGATGATGAGATCCAGGCATATCTCGACGAAACGGCAAACGCATCCTTACCGTCCGGGAAACCCTATCAAACGCTTCTCAGGAGGTGATCCATGGCAACATCCCTATCCGCCGTCGGCAACACGCAACTTAGCGCCCTTACGGGCCGCCGCGTAAAAACGCCTTACAACCTGTCCCTGATCAGCCAGATCCCCGCCGCCCGCGCCGCAGAGCAAACCCGCCTGGAGAACAAATACAGGACGGATGCCCTTAACCTGGATAAAGACCAGTTCAATACCTCCCTGGCGCAGTCTGCCAAACAGGCCGACGCCACCCTGGAACAGTCGAAAGACCAGTTCAATACCTCTCTGGCCCAGACAGTCAAACAGTTCAACGAGGAACAGGCCCTGAAAAAGACCATCGCCGAAACCCAGGCCGACCAAGCTGACACAGCCGGCATCTTGCAAGGTGCAGGCACAGTCCTATCGCTTGCGTCTTTGACCAAAGATGCCTGGTTGCCGGCGGCAAAGAAACTTATTACGTCTCCCGGAACGGGCGCCGCCACGGTAGCAGACGCCGCGAATACCGGGGCGGCTGCGGGGTCCGGCGCCCTAAACGCCGAGACTGTCAATCTCGCAGCAGATCGTGCCTTAGACGCCGGGTACGCCGGCGCGGGTGAAAGTTTGAGCTCTGTCGGTAGCGGTGTAATTGCCGGCGTATTAAAAGCAGCTCCATATTACGCCTTAGCAAAAGCAGGCGGAATGGCTGTCAATGCCATTACTGAAAACAACCCTTCATTGAAAGAAACCCCGTTCGGTCAAATGGGCGGTTCGCTTAAAGAACCTTTGGCAGTGGAAGATTATTTCGCCGGTGAACTCGCCGATCATGGAGTCGGGAATGAAGAAGTCAACGAATACGTTCTCACAACCGGCAATCCGCTTGAAGTCGGCAGTTGGTTCACAAATACTACAGACAAGGCATTAGATACCGTCACCGGCGGTTTATATACCCCCATAACGCAAATCTTTTGTTTCACTGCCGGCACACCTATCGATATGGCCGATAATACCACCCGCCCCGTGGAGATGCTGAATATCGGAGACGAAACCTATGCCGGCGGCGCCGTCTATGGCGTCGGTAAAGTATTGGCCGATAATATCCACGATTACCGCGGCATCCAGGTGGAAGGGCATCATGCCGTTTTCGAGTCCGGCCGTTGGCTCCGCGTGAAGGATAGCGACAGAGCCCATCGGATCAATATGCCCGATCCCGTCGTGGTCTATCCGGTCGTCACGAAGAATCATTTGCTGGTTATCAACGGCGTCATCTTCGCCGATCTCTGCGAAACCGATCAGGGAACATCAGTCTCGGATGATGAACGCCTGACCCTTCTCAATTCGCAAACCTCCCGCAATCAGGTCCTAAAGGAAATTGAAAATGATCTTAAAGCCTTTCGATAAAGACCGTCATTATCCGGAGCTTGCCGCCGTCTGGAAACATCACGATTGCCTGCCCTGTCCACTTTCCTTCCTGCCGAAGACGGGTTATGTCATGGAATGCCCCGATGGAACCTTTATCGCGGCCCTCTTCATGTACATAGATCCCGGCAGCGTCGCCTTCGTTACTTGGGCCGTCGGCGCCATCAACGCCGACCCGGAACAGAAGACAGAGGCCTTTGCCCTTCTCTTCCAGGCACTAAAAGAACGGGCAATCGCCTGTAAATGCACCTTTATCTATAGCGTTACACCTACCCCGGCTTACATGAAACGCCTTGAATCATGGGGTATGATCCCCGTGGAAACGAATATGTCAAGCTATGTCATGCCATTGTGTCAGGACGAAACCGTTGATTTTCTAAAAGACTAAAAAAGGGAGGTGTACTGATGCCCATTCAAAACCCCTACGGAGCCGTACCGGAAGCCCTGACACAGACACGTCTGTCCCTCCGGGATATCATGGCCGATATGCTCCTGACCAAAAAGATGGAACAGGACCTTTCCCTGGCCAAATCCAAGGCCGAGACGGAAACGGCCATCGTCGGCGCCAATATCGAACGGGACAGACTGGTCAACACAAAGGACATGGCCTCCCTGGAAGAAACGACACGGGCGCATCGGGCCAACGAACAGAACGCCGCAGACACTCTTTCCCTTCATCAACAGGGTCAGGATTTCATCCAGAACGTGCAGTTTCCCAGCGAGATGGCCCTAAAGGAAAAGAACCTCGAATCGGAAATCCCCGTCCGGCAAGCCCATGCCGCATCTCTCCGCGCCGCCGCCACTGCAACGATGAATGAAGAAAAACGAAAGAACGAGATTGTATCCGCCAAGGATTTTGCCAGCCGCATGGGAGCGGGACACATGCTCCCCGTGCTCGGGATCGATCCTAACGACAAACGGCCGGCTTATCAGTGGGAGGCCCTCGGCCAGTCCTTCAAAAGCATGATGACCCAGCATCCCGCCATCGGCATTGTTTCCCAGGGGTATCGCCTGAAATCGGAAATGGCCGATCTCTCGTCTCAGTACAACACCCCCGGCCTGGCCCCGGAGGCAAAGGCCGCATTGAAAACACAGATCGGGCAGAGGTTGAACCAACTCCAAACCATTGACGAAATGATCATGCAGATCAAGGAACCCGATTCAACCAAGATTGCCGAATCGGCCCGCAAGGTTTGGGCGGAGAATCCCCAATTCCAGACCCAGTTTAAAAACTACGAAGATTTTCATACCAACTACGCCGCCGAGGTTAAAAAAACCCGGAGCATTTTCCATGACGATATGAAGGCTATGAAGTTCAATCTGGCCACCCGTGACATCGATCCCGATTATGTGGGTACCATGAAGACCGCCCGCGAGACGATTCAGAAACTTGCCGACAAGAAACTTGCTACCCAGATCGACATCGGACGCAAGGCACGTTTGGAAAAGGGCGATCTTGCCGGTGCCTATAAGTATCAGACGGATTGGGCCAATTACCTCCTTGCGAAGAAAGGTGGTAATTCTTCGCCCACCCCCGATCAGAGTTCCGTTTTAACCCCGTTAAATCGACAAAGTGAGAACGCTTCCGAAAACTGGGACCGTTCCATGCGCTCCGGTCTGTCAACTCTGGCGGATGTGGCCAAAGCCATGGGAAAATCCGCTACAGGTAAGATTGGCGAAGCTTATATCAAATAAAGTCACATCTATCTAAGGAGAAAACCGAAATGGCGGACATCTCACTAAGGGATCTCGGAAGTTCCATCGAAAACGTCCTTACTCCCACAGCCTCCTCCCGCAACCGGTTCAGCATGTCCGACACTGATTTCACGGATATCGGCAAAGAAATAAACCGGATGCTCATGGGTTCGGAGGAAGAAACTCCCCAACCAAAACTCAAGGCGAAGCCCCGAGGCTTTATTGCCGAGACGGCATCCGCCCTATCCAGCGGCGTGGTCCAGACCGGCGAGGCCCTGGCAGGCACGGCGGAGATGGCCGTGATACCCGGCGCCGGAACGGCCAGGAAGTATCTCCAGGACCTCCAGGGAAACGATATGCTGGCCCGGCCGGACTACCTCAAGGAAGGCACCGTCCTGGACAACCCGGAACGCCTTTCCGACTGGCGCTGGTGGACCCGTTCCCTGGGTGAAAACCTGCCCAACATGGTCACGATGATGTTCCCGGGCGTCGCCGCCATCAAAGGCGCCCAGGCCCTCAACTGGGGGGCCAAGGCGATCAGGGCCGCCGGTCTTTCGGGAGCCTGGACCGGCTCCATGGCCATCGAAGCGGGCTCCGCCTATTCCCAGGCCAAACAGGAAATGGCCCAGAATGGAACATTCGACGCCCCGACGATCGAGCGCGTCGCGACCATGGAAGGCCTGGCCGCAGGCACGGTCAACAGCATTATCGAATTGCTGCCGTTCGATAACTTGTTCCTCCGCCAGGCAGGCGCTGACCGTCTGGTGAAACGCATTGTCCGCCAGGCCTTCCTGGAAGGATCTACGGAAACCGCTCAGGAGGCCGTAAATGTCCTGGTCGAGAAAATGGGTCATAAACCGGACCAGAAACTCTCCGACAATATCGGCCGGATGCTCGAAGCGGGCATTATCGGCGGCACCATGGGCGGCATGGCCGGCGGCACCGTCGGAACCCGTGTCCATAGCCGGAATGTCAAACGCTATAATGACCTGGCTGATTCCCTTGGAATCCGTGAGGATGTAACACAATGGAAAAAAGACGGTTTGTCGGATGAGGCTATCGCCGGGAAAGTTTCCGAGACCCTGAAGAAAAACCGGGAGATGTCGGAAAACATCAATGCCGATCTTCCCGAAGACAAGCAAATGCCCGTCCTTTCCCCCGACATCGACGCCAAGGAGATGACCAGCTATCTCCTCTACGGAAAGGGCGCGGGAATCATAACGGAATTTTCCCCCGAACCCGGTATCATCGGCAAGCAGGTAGAAAGCGCCAGGGACAAAGTATATCGCGCCATGGGCATGAAGGTGAAATCAACGGTTGA
>DMAT01000311.1 GCA_003451635.1 Syntrophus sp. (in: bacteria)
AATCAAGACATATGGAGGTGGAATTCAGATGAAATCTTTAAAAAAGTTAACGATGGTTTTGTTCTTGGGACTGGCGCTGCTATTACCAGGGAGCAGTGGCGCCGCGGTCGTTACGAAGGAAAGTCCTACCCTTGGCGGTTTGCTTCAAGAAGAGGCGAAGAAGGATGCTGTGACTAAGGATGCTGTAACTGAAAAGCAAGTTCCTAAATCTGATCCTAAACTGCAGCACGAGGGCACCATAATTCAAAAGACAACGCCTGACAGCAAAGGTTTGCCTGACCAAAGTAAATAAAAAGTAGTCAATGATTTCGGCTGCATAAATCGGCAGCACACAAGAACGGTAGATTTTCATTTGGGGGGGCATTCGTTCCCCCCAAATGATACATATAAATTGAAAGTAGGCCCCGCTTTGATCGTACACCTTTGAGTCTGGAAATAAGTTGTAGGAGTAGATAACTGAAGACGGACCTGCTTGACCACATGGTGGGCACTCATCTGCCCACCGCTGGTCTGCCGTTGGCAGGACGCCTTCCCGCAACAGACGCCAGAAGTTAGCAATGATGACAAATAAATAATGAAAATTGTCAAGATGCTGCACCCGCAAAATAAAGCCGAAGTAGATGTATTGATAGTGTTATACTTAATGTATGCGTGTTTTGATAGCAGTGAACAGGCGGGATCTGTTGCACCCCATACTTACGTTCGTTGATTGTGGCACAAAAATTGAAAACTGTCGTTCAAGCGGTAAGAAAATGTTTTCCATACCCCGATATGCCCATAACTGACCGTTCATTACAAAGGGGAGATGCAAAGAAACTTGGGAGGAGACAATAAATCACTTACGGATAAACAGAATCCGGAATATTTTGATGGGCAGAGTAAGCATTACTGGAGAGCTTTTTACGAAAGCTTTTTCCTCAGAGAGCCTGTAGAATCGCCAGGGAATGGCAATATCGAATCAGCTGTTGGCACAGTTGGTGTTTATAGCAGTATCAAGGCTGATTAGGTGGGTGACATATTCAAGATCGTAACCGAGAACAAGGATGGGATATTAATATCGGAACTGGGGATGCTGTTCAGGCTGTTGATATTTACCTTGGCGACGTGATATGGAAGACCCGTTCGAATCTGGCAGCGACGGCTTCGCTGTGGGTGATGCAGATGATCGTCTGGTTGGCAAAAATCCTGAAGAGATCGTCCAGGATCTCTTTCTCGACGTCTCGGTCGAGGCCGGAGGTGAACTCGTCCAACACCAGGATCTCCGGGTCTCTGATCAGGGCGCGGGCCAGGGCGATGCGTTGCTTCTGCCCTCCGGAAAGATTGGTTCCGTCGTGGCCGAATACAGTTTCGTACTGTTCCGGTAAGGCCTCGATCGCTTCCTTGATTCTTACCAGGGAGG
The DNA here is from genome assembly GCA_003451635.1 of Syntrophus sp. (in: bacteria). GTDB lineage: Bacteria > Desulfobacterota > Syntrophia > Syntrophales > UBA8958 > UBA8958. Next base: position 1,400 of record DMAT01000311.1, read on the forward strand.
CGACTTCACGGATGCGGTCCATAGGTACGCCATACCAGCCCATGGCGATGTTTTCCCGGAATGTCTCCCGGAACAAGTGCATTTCCTGGCTGACATAGGCGAAAAAGCTGAGATAAAAGGCCATGGGATAAGAGAGGATGTCTTTGCCGCCGAAAAGAATCTTCCCTCCCGACGGCTTCAGAAATCTGGTAAGCAACTGGGCCAGGGTGCTTTTCCCGGAGCCGCTGGGACCCATAAAGGCGATCTTGGCCCCGGGAGCGATATAAAGGTTAAGGTCCGTGAATAGGGTCTTGCTGTTCGGGTAGGCAAAGGAGACATGGCAAAATTCGATATCCGTAGTCTCCGGCATATCCTCTAAAGTCAAACCCGGCGGCTCCTGTTCTTCCGGGAAGTCCATGAGCTCCCTGATGCGCTGCAGGGCCGGCAATGCCTGTGCAGCGGTGATCACTCCCTGAAAAATGAAGAAGATCTGGCCGGCAAGACGAAAAAAAATCACAAAGTAGGCGACTAGCATCCCTACGGTGATGGTTGAGTTGCCCTGACATATCAGCAGTCCACCGATCAGAAACGGTAACACTCGGACCAGGACCGCCAGGAAATCGAGGCCCGACGATGACCATTCACTTAGGGTCAGACTGTGGATATTGTAGTCGGTGTAGCTTTTTGAGGCGGCATAGAATCTTTGGGCGGTGCGTTCCTGCTGCTGGAAGAATCTTATCTCACGAATACCGGTGAGAATGTCCAGAAGCGTTTCGTTCTGTCCGGCCAGTTTTTCTTTCGAGTTTTGGAAGGCTGCGGAAATTGGCTTAGAGGTCTTACGTGCATAGATAAGCAAGAGTGGCAAGGTAATTAAGAATACTGATCCAAGAATCCAGTTCCAGATGATCAGTCCCGTAATCAGGACCAGGGAAAAAACGGCGAAGGCAAGGGAGCGTAAAACCGTTTGTTGAAAAAAGCTGCTTATAAAGACGAGATCATTAGCAATGCGGGTGAGGATGTCACCGGAGGGGTATTTGGAGAAGAAATCAAGACGTTTCCTCATTATCCCCTTAATGAGTTGCTGTCGGAATTGCAGAAATATTCGCTCCGACGCCCCGATGGCAAGTTTTGAATAGGCGGCCCAGAATATAAAGGCGATGATATTGGTCAGGACCAGCAAGGCCCCGTAAATGAGGAGGAGGCCGATATCCTTGCCGGGAAGGGCTTTGTCGATAATTTCCTTGATGATGATCGGTCCCGCGAGGGAACCGAAGGTCGAGATGACAATGAACAGGCACGCAAAGGCAAGGCGGCTCCGTTCGGGGCGCAGGGATTCGCCGAGAAGTTCCCAAAGCACCTTGAAGACGGCCGCGGCGCCACTTTTTTCGCTGAAAACTGAATCATTTCCTATTTCACTGCTTTTTGTCATGGAACCAAAAGGAGATGGCGACAAGATGCAGGCAAAGGTTATTCTCTCCGGTTATCGCCATGGTACTTGTGCCCTTTATCACTCTTTGGCTGGAGAAAGGAAACGTTTTTTTGCGGATAATTGTCTTGTCTGGAATGGAATAAAATGATAATGATATGAAATCGTTATAAATTTAAAAAGAGGAGGACTTTATGATCATTCTTACCCGGGAGCAAGTAATGGAAAGATTTGGTCGGTACAATTACGAGGGCATCATAACCGTTGTCGATGCCGCCGCGGGCAAGATCGAAATCGTCGAAAACTTCGGCCATTTCCCGGGTAGTGCCGAGTGGACGTCGATAAACCGCTGCCGGGCTGGAGGGATTGTCGAGGAATGCGAAATCATGGGCAAGACATTGATCACCCGGGCACGGTTGGGATTAGCGGAAGTGCGGTTCGGCCCCGTCGATCACGAATTGGGTGGACAGGCCCTGGAAGGCGCCCTCATCGAGGGCGATACGGTAAGGACGAAATGGGCGGGGGTGGCCGGAGCCGGGGTAAGTGTGGCCGCTTCCCTTGCCCAGGCCCCCGGCGTAATATCGGTATGCTACCCCACGGAAGATGATTTGAAGATTGGCGGACGCAGGACGAACCGGGCCGAACTCATCACCCCGCGGTATGAAAAGATCCGGGTCGGTATCGACGACACCGACGACCCGGAGGGTGGCGCAACCTTTATGCTGGCCGTGCAGGCCCAGCGCGAGGCAGTCAAACTGGGCGGGGTGGAGCCGCTGCTGTTCAGGCTTGTGCAGTTGTATCCCAAGAGTCCTTTTAAAACCAGCAATTGCACGGGGACTGTCATGGCCTTTGCCGTGAGACCGGAAATGAAAGAGCAATTCAAGAGTGTTATAATCGACGTAGTCAGGTCCGGGACCCGTTCTCAAGACACGGGGTTGGCGATTATGCCGGGCATCGACGTTCCGGCGGCGTTGAATGCCTTTGGCTGGGAAGCAAAGAAAAGGCTGGTTTCCCTGGAAGAGACCGGTGTGTTCGAGAATTGGAATAACTTGAAATTGTACGAGATCGGGAAAGGGAAGCAGGGGAGGATCGGTGCCCTGGCGTCGTTGGGTCTGTCCGAGGAACGGGCTGCCGCGGCACTTTTCGAAGACAAAGCGTTGCTACTAATCAAGAGATAGGGAGGCGAAAATGATCATCGACAAAATCACGAAAATGGCGAAGGCAACCAGGGCGAGAATCGCCGTAGGGGCGGGCAGGGATCATGAGGAAAAGGTCATCGAAAGTGCAAGAAAGGCCATTGATAAAGGCTATGCCGACGTTGTGATCGTCTCTTCGCGGCCGCTGGAGACCGATATCGAGCACGTTGTCGCCGGGCAGCCGGAATTCAAGCTGATCGAACTGATGAAAAAAGGCAAGGTGGACGGCGTCGTGCGGGGGACCCTGGACATAAACCCGATCATGGCGGCCCTGAAGAAGGAATTTCAGGTCCAGAAAATCCTGAGGCTTGCTATCCTCAAAACCACAACAGGGAAGTCATTCTTTTTTGCCCCCGTCGGAATCGATGACGGCTGGACGATAAGGGAGAAGATAAAACTTGGCCAGTACGGTGCGGAGCTGCTGAGAAAGCTGGGCATCAGTGAAGATATCGCCGTTCTGGGCGGTGGCCGTGCCGGTGACCTCGGCAGGTCCAAGATCACGGACAAAAGCATCAAAGACGCGGAGAATATTACTGACGCCCTGCGCCAGAAGGGATATCAGGCTACCTGTGCCTACATCCTCATTGAGGAGGCGGTCAATAACCAAAATTTCATCATTGCCCCGGATGGTATTTGCGGAAACCTCATCTATCGTTCACTTTGTCTGGTCGGTGGTGGCGGCGGCATGGGGGGACCCGCTGTCGCAGCCGATTTCGTTTATGTCGATAATTCACGGGCCGGCGCCCGTTATGAAAATGCCATCTGCACCGCTTCGGCTCTTGTCGGAATGCGTGGGGCGGATAAAAAAAAGGTTGGCGCCGCAAAAAGTTGATGGTGCAAATATGAAAGTAATTGAGATTGCCGTTACCGTTGAGCCTCTCAATCCCGGCGATATGATCGCTAAAGCCCTGGCGGCCATGATTCGGCACGATGTCGATATCATTCCCGTATCGGATCACCGGGGCGCAATTGCCGGTGTACTGACCCGGAAAGACCTCCTGGCGGCGCTGGGAAATGGCGCCGTGCGGGAGGGGTCGATTAATAGTCTGGTATCCGGAACCATCCCCCGACTATCGCCGGAAGAGGATATCTGTAATCTCAGCTCCGCTGCGGTGCCCGCCGTCATTATGCGGGCGGACGGAAGTATAGTCGGCGTCGTTAGTTCATCCGGATATGCCGGGGCGATGTGTGAATCGGTGCGCGAATTTCGCGAACGGATTACCGCCATCATGGATTCCGCTGAGAGCGGCATTGCCGCCATCGATGAGAGCGGGACCCTTATTATTGCCAACAGAATGGCAGGAGAAATTTTCAACATCGATCCGCAGGAGGTAATCGGCCGTAAGGTTCTTGAAATATACCCTAAAACCAAGCTTGTTGAAGTCATGAAGTCCGGGAAACCCCTGAACGGACAAAAATTTACCCGCGGCAAAAGACACTTTATCGTCAACTATGCGCCCGTATTGCGGGAGGACAGGATTGTCGGGGCGGTGAGCATTTTTCATGATTTCTCTCTGTTCGAACAGATTTCCGACGAACTTAGCACCGTCAAAAGCCTGAACCGTGAACTTGGGGCCATTATTCATTCTTCCTATGACGGTATCTGGATCACCGATGGCGAGGGCTTTGTGTTGGACATCAACGAGGCCTATGAGCGGATCACGGGGATACGGAAAGAAGAAGTGATCGGACGGACGATGCAGGAACTCGTGGAAGAAGGTTTCTTCGATCAGTCGGTAACGCTGCTGGTCATGAAGGAGCTGAAAAATATCACCATCAACCAGACCGTCAAAGGAAAGAAACAGATACTTGTTACCGGTAATCCGATCTTTGACGAAGGGGGAAACCTCTTTCGGGTAGTGACCAATGTCCGGGACATCACGGAACTTGTCAATCTCCAGGAGCAACTGACCCAGGAGAAGGAAAAAACCATGATATACCGGGCGGAACTGACCCATCTTAGATCCCTGCAGATCCGGGACTCGGAATTCATCTTCCGGAGCAAGGAAATGACCAAGATCGTCGAGCTGGCCGTGAAGATGGCCGATGTGGACTCCACCATCCTCATTACCGGAGAGTCGGGCACCGGCAAGGAACTGGTGGCCAAATTCGTCCACAGGCAGGGAAAAGGCGACGGATGCCCTTTTATCAGCATCAATTGTGCCGCCATCCCGGAACAGCTTATGGAATCGGAACTCTTCGGATATGAGGGCGGCGCTTTTACGGGCGCCAGGAGGGAAGGAAAACCGGGTCTCTTCGAACTTGCCCACAACGGCACCCTCTTTCTCGACGAGAT
>DMAT01000434.1 GCA_003451635.1 Syntrophus sp. (in: bacteria)
TGATGCATAAACTGACAAACGATCTCTTCATAACTGTTCTCCTCAATTTTTATTGGTGGATGTGAAATTTGTCGCATCTTAAACAACGAAAGGCGGGGTGTCAATGTGAATTTACACCATGGACAGAGGCTAGATTCATGACTTGTCAGGGGCCGATAATCATTGTATATGAACGACCATTTTACGAGGAGCAGCGACACTTGATCTATCTGAAAAATATCAGTCTGGCCTTCGGCGAACGTACCCTGTTTGAGAACTGGACCTGGCCAATTACGGAACGGAGCCGGATTGGCCTGGTGGGAGACAACGGCGCCGGGAAGACTACCCTATTGAAGGCAATCCTCGGTATGGTGGAGTTGGACGGGGGTACGATCGATATCCCGGACCGGAAAAACAGGACTATTGCCTACCTTCCCCAGGATCTCGTGGAAATCGAACCTGTTCCCCTCATGGAATATCTGAAAAACCGTTGCGGCCTGACCGCTTTGGAAACCGGGATGCGCAATTGCGAGAAACAGGTGGCCGCGCTGCCGGCCCACCCCCCGGAGGGGGAGTGTGAAGGAGAAGAGGAAGGGCTATCCGAGAACGGAGCAAGACGCGAAAAGATCCTGCGGGAATATGACCGGATGGTAAACCTCTATCAGGCCAAAGATGGCTATGCCTTCGAGGCGAGGGCCAAACAGGTTCTCAAGGGGTTCGGATTCGGGGAGCAGGATTTTCTCAAGCAGTGCGACGAGTTCTCCGGAGGTTGGAAGATGCGCATCCTCCTGGCCGTCATCCTCCTGTCTCAGCCCGACATCATGCTCCTCGATGAACCGACGAATCACCTCGATACGGAAAGTATGGAGTGGCTGGAAAACTTTTTGAAAGACTATCCGGGGATGCTGATTACCGTTGCCCACGATCGCTTCTTTCTGGACAAGATGGCGACAACGATTGCGGAAATCTCCCAGGGTCGTTTAGCTCTGTACAAGGGAAACTACTCCTATTATCTCGTGGAGAAGGAAAAACGCCTGGCCGCCCTGGAGAAAGAACGGCTCCTCCAGCAGGGGGAGATCAAAAAAACCGAGGAATTCATCGAACGGTTTCGCTTCAAGGCCACCAAAGCCAAACAGGTTCAAAGCCGCATCCGGATGCTCGAAAAATTTGCCCCCCTCCAGGTGGAAGGACATGGTAAAACGGTCAAGATCCGTTTCCCCGCTGGGCCCAAAAGCGGAAAAGAGGTTCTCATTGTCAGTAAACTTGCCAAATCTTACGGAACCCAGGAGATTTTCAGGGGAGTCAGCTTCTCCCTCCAGCGGGGAGAGCGGGTGGCCTTGGTCGGTGTCAACGGATCGGGTAAATCGACGCTGTCACGGATTCTTGGCCAGGTGGAGGCGCCTTCGGCAGGTGAAATCCGCTCCGGTCTCAATGTGCACATGGCCTTCTTTTCCCAGGAAAGCGCGGAAAATCTTCGTTATGAACGGACGGTCTGGGAAGAAACGATGGAGGTCGCCTCCCGGAGCAATGACCGGGAAAGACGGAACCTTCTCGGGGCCTTTCTCTTTTCCGGCGATGACATCCACAAGCCCGTCTCCGTCCTCTCGGGTGGGGAAAAGTCGCGCCTGGCCCTGCTGAAGATCCTGCTTAAGGAGACAAACCTCCTGATCCTCGACGAACCCACCAATCACCTGGATTTCAAAACCAAAGATATCTTCCAGAATGCCTTGCTGTCCTACCAGGGAACCGTCGTCCTCGTATCCCATGACCGTTATTTCCTTGACCATCTCGTCAATCGCGTCTTTGAACTGAGGGACGGCGAATGTATCGAATATCCGGGCAATTATTCCTATTTTATCGAGAAGCGGCAATCATTGGCGGAGGAGAGAAGGGCCGCAGCGGGGCAGAATGGAAGCTCCCCGGATACTCCGACGGCGGAGGGGAAAAGCGCCTATAGGACCAGAGAAGACAAGCGCCGGGAGGCCCAAGATCGCCAGCGCCTGGCCAGGCTCAATCAGGGACTGAAAAAAGAGCTTCACGCCATAGAAAAGGACATCGCCGCCCTGGAAGGCAGGAAGGCAGCGGGCGAATCGTTTCTCTGCAATCCCCTCAGCCACCGTGAACCGGAGAGAATCAAGCAAACCCACCGGGAGCTAAAGGATCTGGAAAAGGAAATCGAACAGTCTTACGACCGTTGGCACGAACTGACGATGGCCATGGAAGATAATATATTATCTTGACATCAATCTGGTTTTGTATTTTGCTCGGGTTAAGGGGGGGGAGAAATCATGCCGGATCATGGCAAGAACTACGAAAAACTGAATATTTCCATACCTCGGCCGTTAGCCGGAGATCTTCTTCACGTTGCCCGGCAATCAGGCCACTCTGTTTCCCAGCTCACCGAGAAAGCCCTGGTTCAGTACCTGAAAGATGAACGGGGCACAAATTCGGTCTATCTCTCCGCGCCGGTCAATGCCATGCTGAAAGGTTTTTACGAAGAAAACACTACCCTTGGGGATCTGAGGAGGCATGGTGATTTTGGCCTGGGCACCTTCAATAACCTGGACGGGGAAATGGTTATGCTCGACGGCGTCATCTATCAACTGCACGCTGACGGAAAAACCTATCCCGTGGATGATCATGTTCAGACCCCCTTTGCCTGTGTGACCTTCTATCGCCCTTCTGTTGTGGAAGAAATAGCGGGGAGTCTCGATTTCAATGCCTTCAATGCCATTCTAAATCGACTGCTGCCATCCGATAACATGCTCTATGCAATTCGTGTCGACGGCTTATTCAAGCAAGTGAAGGTCTGGTCCGTTTCCAGGCAGGATAATTATCAACCCCTTGTCGAAGATGAAAAAAACCGTCCCGTATTTGAATACGAAAATATCAACGGCGTTTTAGCTGGTTTTTATACACCGAAATTTATCCGCGCCCTTAATTTCCCCGGGTTTCATCTGCATTTTCTCACGGACGATCGCAAGTACGGCGG